>DAXQ01000006.1 GCA_002506485.1 Euryarchaeota archaeon UBA136
CACTATGCTGTTAGGGGAGTCCCTTTTAAGGGGGTATATTCATACACTTTAGTATTAATTTGAAGGTAAAATCTTGGCAGAAGAAACTACAGATACAATTCTAAAAGTTAGCATCAAGAACGAGATGGAAAAATCCTATTTGGATTATGCAATGTCCGTTATTGTGGGGCGTGCTCTACCTGATGCTCGGGATGGCCTCAAACCAGTACATCGTCGAGTTCTCTATGCCATGAAAGAAATGGGCTCAGGGTCTCGCTCAGCCTATAAGAAATCAGCTAGAGTTGTTGGAGATACTATGGGTAAGTATCACCCCCATGGAGATCAGTCTATCTATGATACAATGGTAAGGATGGCTCAGGATTTTTCGTTGCGTTATCCTCTGGTAGATGGTCAAGGCAATTTTGGTTCTGTTGATGGTGATAAAGCGGCAGCCATGCGTTATACTGAGTCACGTCTGGCTTCAATCGCAGATTCAGTTCTATCGGACCTTGATGAAGGTACGGTTGACTTTAGGGAGAATTATGACGGTTCATTACAAGAGCCGACTGTTCTTCCAGGTCTTCTTCCAGGTCTTTTGGTTAATGGTTCATCAGGTATAGCAGTAGGTATGGCTACCAATATGGCACCGCACAATCTGTCTGAAATTATTGCTGCTTTAAATCTGTTAATTGATAACCCTAGAGTTCCACTCGCTGAGATAATGGCCGTCCTTCCAGGTCCAGACTTTCCCACAGGGGGTACAATAATGGGACGCAAGGGAATTTTTGATGCATATACAGTTGGTCAAGGATCGGTTAAGATGAGAGGAAAGATAATTCATGAATCTGATGATAAAAATGAATATCTAATAGTTACAGAGATTCCTTTCATGGTCCAGAAAAATCGCCTTTTGGAAGAGATTTCCAAGATGCTACGGGACAAGAAAATAGAAGGTATCCGGGATATCCGGGACGAATCCGACCAAAAAGGGATGCGTGTCGTATTCGAGTTGAAGCGCGATTCCTCACCTATGATTGTTGAGAATCAACTGTACAAACACTCAGCTCTTGCGACAAGTTTTGCGATAAACAATGTAGCTTTGGTTAAGGGTCAACCTAAACGCATGAATCTGATTGAACTTTTGAAGGTTTATTTGACCCATCGCCGGGAAATTGTCACCAGACGTACTAAACATCGATTAAAGAAGGCAGAGGACCGAGCTCACATTGTCGAAGGCTTATTGATAGCCATATCCAAGATGGATAAGGTAATAGCCTTTATCAGAGGTGCAGCAGGCCGGGATGAGGTTATTTCGGGTCTTCAGAAAAAGTTCTCATTGAGTAAAATCCAATCCAAGGCGATTGCAGAGATGCGACTTTACCAGCTTTCTCAGCAGGATGTTAATGAAAGAAAAGCGGAGTTGTCCGATTTAAAGAATACAATGGCCGAATTGAAATCAATTTTGGCAGATCGCACCAAGGTGATGGCTATAATCAAGGAAGAACTACAGCAATTGGATGAGAAACATGGTGACGCACGAAGGACAGTCATATCTGATTTCGATGGAGATTTGAATACAGAGGATCTCATTCCTCGTTCTCAAGTGGTTGTAATGCGTACCTATGAGGGGTACATCAAGCGCGTTGGCCTGGATGAATATCAGGCTCAGCACAGGGGGGGCAAGGGCAGAATAGGAATCAAAGCCAAGGAAGGGGATTTTCCCGTCGAATTGTATTCTATGGGTTCACATGATTACCTTTTGTTCTTCACTACGGCAGGCAGTATGTATTTCCTTAAAGCTTGGCAAATTCCAGATGTATCTCGTTACTCCAAGGGAACGCCATTGGTCCAGTTACTTCAGAAATTGGATGAAGGCCGTAAAGAAAAGGACGAGAAAGTACTATGTATGCTACCAGTTGCTAACATTGATGTCGATGGTCACTATTTCTTGTTTGCAACTCAGAAGGGAATTATCAAGAAGACACGCCTAGAGGAATATTCGTCCAGAATTAAACGAGCTTGGGCCAGCGATCAGGGCTTCCGGGCTATTACTCTCAAGGATAAGGATGAATTAGTAGGAGTTGCTATTTCAGAGGGAGATAGCCAAGTAATGTTTGCAACCAAAGGAGGTATGGCCAATCGTTTCTCGGAAGGTGAAGTAAGAATAGTGGGCCGTAATGGTCAGGGCGTGATTGGAATGCGTCTGAAGGACAAGGATGAGGTTATTGGTATGTCCTTGGTAGATGATGAGGATATTCTGTTAACTATAACGGAGAAAGGATATGGTAAGAGAGCCAATGCGGATAATTACCGATTAACTAAGCGTGGCGCCAAGGGTGTTCTCAATATCAAAGTCGATGAAAAGAGTGGATATGTTGTTGCCGCTATGACTCCCGGTGATGCTAATCAGATTCTGGCAACTACCTCTTCTGGAAAAGTTATTCGCACCCATGTAGACACTATAAGACAGATTGCACGTGTTGGCCGTGGTGTAAAAGTGATGGCAGTTGATGATGATGAGACTGTTGTCGCTGTAGCTTTGCATAATGAAGATGATGAGGAGAAGAATGTCGACCCTCCTAGCAATGGGGAAGTGTGTCCAGAATGCAAATCTGGGAAACTTGTCCTTGATGATGGAAAATATGTGTGTGGTACATGTGGATTGATTAAGGATGCGTGAGAATCCAGTAGAAGATATTGATATTGATTCCAAGACAACGCTTGCCGATTTAAATTCGCAGTTTGCAAAAGCAGGCGGTTTTGTTGCAGCCAAGGTCGCTACTGCCACATCCATAATTCAGGATATGAATCAAGGAGAATGTACCAAATTCATTTCATTTCCAGCAGACATTATGGCAACCGGGACTCGAGGCCTGATTCGCCAATTTGTAGAAAGAGGAATGACTGATGTGGTTGTCACTACTTGTGGAACTCTAGATCATGACATAGCTAGAGTTCTTTCAGATTATTATCATGGTGATTTCATGATGGACGATCAACAATTGAGGAAGGAAGGCGTTAATCGTCTGGGGAATGTTCTGGTTCCCGATGAATCTTATGGTATTCCGATTGAGAACTGGATTCAGCCGATTCTCTCTGAACTTTATGACAAGGACAAGCGCTGGATTCCTTGGAAGATCTGGCATGAACTTGGATTGAGACTGGCAGATGAGGAAAAAGGGTCGGAATCATTACTGGCAACCTGTGCCAAGAAAGGAATCAAGGTCTTTGTTCCAGGTCCAACAGACGGAGCAGTCGGTTCACAACTCTGGATGTTCTGGCAAACCCACAAGGATTTTACTTTAGACATTTTGGCCGAAGAGCATGATATTTCAGATATTGTACACGAAGCTAATTCAACAGGGGCAATAATGGTCGGAGGCGGAATCTCCAAACATCATACGATCTGGTGGAATCAATTCCGAGACGGTTTGGATTATGCGGTCCAAGTCACTACAGCTCCCGAATGGGACGGTTCTCTCAGTGGTGCCCGGGTGCGTGAAGCAGTTTCCTGGGGCAAGGTACAACCTAAAGCGAGGCGCATAACTGTCGAGGGAGACGCTACGGTGTTGCTGCCCTTGATTCTGGGTCCATTATTATGAGAGCTATAGTCCGCGGGATACCCTCTTCTTATGAGAAAGGTCTGGCAAAATATTTCGGAACAGGTCCTACAGATATAGAAGATGCAAGGTCCCAGCACAAATCCTATGTTGCTAAGCTCAGGGAGTTTGGGGTTACTGTTAAGGAAATAGAACCCCATGATTCCTATCCCGATTGTTGTTTTGTAGAGGATCATGCCGTTGTTGCAGGCGATTCGGCCTTGATCACGAATGTCGGTCATGATAGCCGACTCGGAGAGAAGGCAGCAGTCCAAGGCGCCTTGAAAGAGGATTTGAACCTGGTTTTAATGGAGTCTGAGGCTAGAATGGATGGTGGAGACGTCCTCCAGTTTGGTAAGCAATTTCTGGTCGGTAACAGTACCAGGACCAATGAGGCTGGAATTCAGTGTCTGAAGGATTTTGTTGAAGCCCGTGGTTTTACGATGCAGGTAATTCAGGTCCCCAGTAATTCATTGCACCTGATTTCAATTTGTACTTCTCCTATTCCTGGAGTTCTACTGGCACCTGAAGGCTGGCTCGCTCAATCTGATTTTCCATCCGATGCTGAAATTTTATGGATTCCTGATAAGGAAGCCTATGCAGCAAATGTGTTGTCGTTTGGGAAGGATGTAATGGTTGCTGCTGGTTATCCTCATACTTCTCGATTGCTGGAAGAGAGAGGTTTGACCTTGCATTCCATGGAGATGTCCCAATTCAGGGCTGCAGATGGCTCTCTAACTTGTCTTTCAGTTTTGTATCAATAACTAAAATTCTTAATACAATATCCTAATTGATTGAGCCTTATGGTAGTGATTGATAGTCCTGCAAAGATTGAGAAGGCTTCAGGAAGGTTGGGAGTTCTGATGCCAGGTCTTGGAGCTGTAAGCACTACTTTCATTGCAGGGACATTAGCCATTCGAAAGGGTCTATCCAGACCTATAGGTTCATTGACTCAAATGGGTTCCTTGCGACTTGGAAAGAGGACCGAGAAGCGCGAAGTCGATATCAAGGATTTCGTTCCTTTAGCCAATCTCGACGATCTGGTTTTTGGAGGTTGGGATATATTCGAGGACAATTGCTATGAAGCGGCCGTCAAGGCCGGTGTCATCGATGTAACTCTTTTGGATCAAGCAAAGCCCGAGTTGTCGTCAATCAAACCTATGAAGGCGGTTTTCGAGAAGAAATTCGTGAAGAAATTAGATGGCACTTACATAAAATCAGCTAAAGGCCATCGAAAACGGATAGAGGCTCTCAGGCAAGACATACGGAATTTCAAGAAAGAAAACAAGGTTGACCGAGTTGTCATGATATGGTGTGGTAGTACAGAAGTCTATCAGGAACCTAAAGATTCAATTTACGAGTCACTTGAGTCTCTTGAGAAGGCGTTGGACTCGGATAATCCTTCCATTGCCCCTTCAATTTTATACGCCTATGCTGCTCTGAAAGAAGGTGTCCCTTATGCCAATGGAGCACCTAATCTGTCTGTTGATTTTGATGCAATGTATTCTTTGGCATCTCAGGAGGGAGTACCAATTGCAGGCAAGGACTTCAAAACAGGGCAGACACTCATGAAGACTATTTTGGCACCAGGTTTCAAGGCCCGAATGATAGGTATAGATGGCTGGTTCTCGACCAATATTTTGGGAAACAGGGATGGTGAGGTACTGGATGATCCCGATTCTTTCAAGAGCAAGGAAGTATCCAAACTGGGCGTCCTCGAGCAAATACTGGAACCTGAAAAATATCCTGAGTTGTACGGAGATCTATATCACAAAGTTCGAATAAACTATTATCCACCTAGAGGGGACAACAAGGAAGGGTGGGACAACATTGACATCAAGGGTTGGTTGGACTATCCAATGCAGATAAAGGTGGATTTTTTGTGCAGGGACTCAATTCTAGCTGCTCCGATAGTTCTTGACCTGGCCCTCTTCCTTGATTTATCAAATAGGGCAGGTATGCATGGTATCCAGGAATGGCTCTCGTTCTACTTCAAGTCACCAATGTGCAATCCGGATCTGTATCCGATACATGATCTGTTCGCACAGAAGGACAAGCTGGAGAACACACTTCGCCATTTAATGGGCGAGACTCTCATTACTCATCTTGGTCTGGATTATTATTACGAGGAATGATGAAAGCAGTAGTTGTCACAAAACATGGGGGCCCCGATAACATGGAGCTCCAGGAGCTTCCAACACCCTCTCCCGGACCAGGAGAAGTTTGCATCCGAGTTTCCAGAGCCGGAATCAATTTTGCAGATATTCTTTCCCGCATGGGACTTTATCCTGGTTCTCCCAAACCACCCTTTACACCAGGAATGGAAGTTTCAGGAACGGTGGATGAGGTTGGGCCGGATGTAGAAGGTTTTGAACTTGGCGACAGAGTTGTTGGTTCTGGTACCAAGGGTGGTTATGCTACACATACCATAGCAAAAACAGACGGTGTTTTCAAGATCCCAGACGAGATCACTTTTGATGTGGCTGCTGCTTTTCCAGCAGTCTATCTCATTTCATATCTGATGATCATCCATCCCGGAGCCTTACAGAAGGGAGAATCGATACTAATTCATGGTGTAGCAGGCGGTGTGGGGCTGGCCTCAATCGAACTAGCTAAAATCGCAGGTGCCAAGACGATATTTGGTACATGTTCTCCAAGTAAGCATGAATTTATTCAGGAAAGAGGTGTCTTACCGGTCGATAGAGACAATTTTCTGGCAGGAATAATGGAATGGACTGATGGTAAGGGCGTGGAATTGGTTCTGGACCCTATAGGTGGCGAGCACCTAATGCAATCCTATCGTTGCCTGGGTTCCGGTGGCCGAGTATGTTCGTTTGGTATATCAGATATGGCTCCAGGCAAGAAAAAGAGCCAATGGCAGCGGTTTAGATCCTGGATGACCTTTCCCAAGTTTGATCCGTTGAAGATGATGACCAGTAACAGGGGCGTGTTTGGAATACACTTGGGTCGTTGGAGGAACTGGGAACGACTGGACAAGGCCAGAAAAGATCTGATGAAGTGGATTGATGAGGGCAAGATAAATCCCCATGTGGACAAGGTTTTCTCTTCAGAGAAAGTGGCAGAAGCCCATCACTACATTCAGGATCGGAAGAATATTGGTAAGGTTCTTCTGAGTTTCGATTAATTCCAAACTTTTGTGGCATTGTTTTAAAGTAGGCACACAATTCGTAATCCAATGTCTGACATTAATGTGAAGTTGAAGCACAATCTGGAAGATGCCAACACACTTTTCAAAATCCTTTTTGCAACAATCAAAATCGGTGAGCCCGCATCCAAAAGAAAAATCGCGGACGTCGCAGACATATCCTCACAATTAGTTGATTACCACATTGACAAGTTAGTGGCCAATGGTCAATTGATTATGGTAGATTCAAAATATAGGGCTCAGAAAGCTTTCTTGGATAGAAGTATATACAAATTTCTGAAAGAGAAAGTGATAACCCAGGCTTTGGTTGATAATATTGCATACAAACTTGACTTTAGTCAGGCCGAAGTTCAGGACAATGCAGTTCTTGAGGAATCGATAATTACTCTATTGAAGCTTTTTACTATTGAATTGAAGGAGAAGTGACGATTTCCAAAAAATTTTTTTTGGCACTGTTTTATATACTACGGAGCCAAATTTTAGTTATGCGCAGAAGGCATATGTTAGGAGATCACGAAAAAACCCTTTGTGGTTGGGGACTAACAACTGGTGAGCTATCACAGATGAGAAGAATGGACAACAGATACGTTAATTGTAAACGTTGTCTGGATAAAATGATGGAATTACCAGAGCCTCTGAATAGTAAAAAAGCGAGCAGAGGAAATCCGGTCAATGGCTAAAAAAATCGACGTTTTTGGAAAATCGCTCAACACCCCAAGAACAATGCTGGACCTGTCCTCGCCTCAACCTGAACCTTTCGGCGGTATCCCTTCTGGTGTGTTTGCAGTTTTTGCAGTTATTATTCTTGGTATTTCTCTAGCTTCTTACATTCCTGATGATGATACACCTTCAGGTGGTACTCTTACACAGGCCCAGTCTGAATACCTGGAAGATATTCTCTCAGATAGATCAAAAGGCTCACCAACTCTATCGACCTATGATTCCTGTGGTTATCTTGAGATTGATTTGAAAGAACATCTGAAAGAAGAGATGCGCGTTAATCTGGGAACAGGTTCGTACTACTATGGGGGTTGGGGAATGGTAGATGATATGGTAATGGTCGGAGAACCCGAGATGGCAATGGATAGTGACGGCGGCATGGAAATGGATCCGTCCGCAGGTCCTGAAACGTCCCAAAAGACATCATCTGGAGGAGAGGAAGGAGTAGATTTCTCAGGAACCAATAATCAAGAACAGGGAGTGGATGAGGCCGACTTTGTCAAGACAGATGGTTCCTATATTTATCTTATAAATCAAGGATACAGTGATTGGGGAGTCTATCCCTCCGGCAAAGTACATATTCTTGAGATACCGGAAGTTGGTGATGTTTCATATTTGTCCAATATTTCAATTGAAGGCTATCCAAATGAGATGTTGCTTGTAGGAGACAAGGCCGTAGTTTATTCCAATGTTTATGTATACAATTATTATGAAGAAGAGCACCCACTGGCCGATAATCTGAGGACAGAATTCAAGAGAGAAAAGGTAGAGACTGTTACTGTTCCATCTGGAGGCGAGCCCGAGCCAGCTGTTAAGGAGAGTACAACATCCAGTGATAGTAAATCCGGATCTCGTGCAGAGAATGATGAGGTTGAATCCGATGAGAAAGAATCTGAAGAAGAAGAACGCGAAGAAAATTGGGAAGACGAGGAATATTATTATGAGTATTATTATCGAACAACATCATTCACTAAAATTACAGTATTGGATTTGACCAATAGAAGTTCCCCTCAGGTGTCCAGAGAACTTTACATCGAGGGCGATTATCAAACAGCTAGGGAATCAGATGGTACAGTCCGTATGGTCTCTTATGGCTGGATGGAAATATATGGCCTGAAAACCTGGCTGGAATTTGATTATAGGTATTGGGATCTTGATTGGGATAGCTCCGAAAGAGAGAAAATGTGGATGGAGAAGATGAATGAGACAATAGATTACAACGATAAAATAATTGACAGTACTTCATTGGACACTCTTATTCCTCGCATTTATGAAAAGTCAGGCTCTAACATTACAACACATAAGTATTCAGAGTCAGGACAAGGCAATTGTCAGAATTTTGCAGCTGCAGCAGATGGTGCAGGACAGGGCGTAACATCGATATTGACTCTTGATTTGTTGGAGGATACTTTCAGTTTCAATGCAGATCATATCCTGAGCAACTGGGCTACAGTCTATGCCTCTGGAAGTGTGATGGTTGTGGCCGAGTCAGCTTGGGATTCATGGTGGTTCTGGAGTGACGATGATAATCAGCTTGAAGAAATGACAAACATTCATGTCTTTGATATTTCTAGTCCAGGTCATACAGATTACATTGCCAGTGGAAGAATAAACGGTACTATCCAGGATCAATTTTCATTGTCTGAGTATAATGGGAACATTCGTATATGTTCTACCACAGGCCAGTGGGGCAGATGGTGGATGGAAGATCCTGAACCGATGGTCAGTCACGTCTTTGTTCTGGGTCTCAATGCGGATCAATCCCAGTATGACGTTATAGGCCACGTAGGCGGAATTGCAGAAGATGAGCAAATATGGTCAGCCCGTTTCGTTGGTGATAAAGCATATCTAGTGACTTTTAGGAATATAGATCCTCTATGGACAATAGACCTCAGTAATCCTACTGACCCCCGAGTCATCGGTGAACTTGAGGTTCCAGGTGTTTCTACCTATATTCACCCCATGGGAGATGATCACCTGCTTACAATAGGAATTGCTGGTGATGAGGATGGTCTGGAATGGGGAGTTACCCAGATATCGATATTTGATGTCAGTGACTTTTCGAACCCGGTACTGGAAAGTTCACTCAGGTTGACTCCTGCACCGGAAAACGAATATGACTGGTCATACTCCTACAGTGAGGCAACCTACGAACACAAGGCCTTCCAGTACTGGGAAGCTGATGGGCTACTCGCAATTCCAATGTCGACTCAAAGATACTATTCAGATATCAAAGAGATTGACGACCGATTGTATTATGCAAGTGGTTATGAATATATCTCTAAATTAATGCTGATAAATGCGAAACCAGGTGAGGATCTCACAATTTACAATGAGGTAGATCACTCCTCTTTCTACAATTCCAGTTATTCATGGGATAGTCCCGATGTCAGACGTAGTATATTCATGGGTGGAGGAGAATACATTTATGCCATCAGTGAGAAAGGTGTTACGGCACATAACGTGGATACGATGGAAATGACGGGTTTTGTCGAACTTCCTTCAGATAATAAGCCAAATAATTACGTTGATTATTACTATGATGATGATGTCGATGCTATTCAACCAGAACCTGATGAAGATAGCGAAGATTCCGACAGCAGTTCAGACTCTGAAGACGGTTCAACAGGTTCAGGTTCTGAAAGTTAGCACCTAACTGCTAAATAACCATCGAAAATAGGCTGAATCAATATGATACAGCTGAACAACGTGCATAGACACTATGTGATGGCATCAGAGACGATTAGGGCCTTGGATGGAATAACTCTAAGCATCAAAGAGGGCGAAAGAATAATCTTGCTGGGACCTTCCGGTTCGGGAAAGACGACACTGCTGAATTGTATTTCAGGTTTAGATACTCCAACCTCCGGAGAGTACTTGTTTGATGGAATCTCTGTAACTGGAAACAGTGAAGATCTTACTACATTCCGCAGAAAAAACGTCGGGTATGTATTTCAATTTTTCAATTTATTACAAGATTTGACAGTTCTGGAAAATGTTCTGTTGATTCAAGAACTTTCAGGTCAGCGTGATGTCAATCGAGCTAAGGAAGTTCTAAAATTAGTAGGATTGGAAGGTGAGATAGATCGTTTCCCCTCTGAAATTAGTGGCGGTCAACAACAACGTGTTGCAATTGCTAGAAGCATAGCCAAAAATCCTAAATTGCTTTTGGGTGATGAATTAACAGGTAATCTGGATACTGATACTTCTGCTAAAGTAATGGATGTCCTCACTGAAGCCTGTAAGAAAGAAAATATAACTACAGTAATGGTTACTCATGATGAATCGTTGGCAAAGTATGCCACACGTGTAGTACGTTTAGATAGTGGTAAAATAAAGTCAGATGAGCAGGTAAACTAAGAGTAATGTCTTTTCTTCTAACTAAAAGATTAGCACGTAGCCTATGGAGAACAAAGATACGTTTAGTAGCAGTAATTTTCATGGTTGTTATAGGCGTTCTAGGAGGAATCTCAATGGGGGGTTATGCTACCAATGTGGCTGTACTCTATGATAATATTTATGAAGATGACGAAGAGGGAGTAAATCTTCCAGATATCTGGGTAAATCTTCCAGGTGGTACTTGGTCTGAAGAGGAATCTCAGAATCTTTGTGATAAATTTGAAGAGGATTTCCCTGTTGGTTCACCTTCAATAGACAAATGTGAACCTAGATTGGTTGTTGATGGGACTCTTTTCCATGTAGGCGAGTCAGGTGCAGAGATTCTGGTCACTGCTGTCTGGCACGGTATTGATGAAGGTGAAGTTGATAAGGTTTGGATACCCGATCATGAATGTTGTGAGGGGAGAGCTGCACAAACACCAACAGAAATTGTAATAGATGCTCATGTGGCAGAGGTTCTGAATATTTCCGTTGGAAGTTCAGTATCGCTAGGTGTTGGTGAGGGTCGTATGAATTTTACCGTAGTTGGTTTGGGTTATCACTCAAACCATTTTTGGTTTGCACCTGAAGGGTCTCTTTTTCCTGCTGAAGCTGGCACTTATGTTACAGGTTATCTCACTGCTGAAGGACTTGAGAAACTAGCAAATCTTACTTCAGGCTCATCAAATAAGATTCTAATTGATTTAGACGGGACTCCAGCTTTTGATATTCCTACAACAGACGAATTTGAAGGAGATGAAATTAGTCCTGTCAAGGCACATGTAATGGAAGTCTTGTTGGATGCTGATTCAGGCACAGCAACGGTAACTGATAGAGGAGAGACTCCATCGGTAGAATTTCTGAGGGCAGACCTTGAAGGAGCTCAAAAGAGTTTTCCAGCCGTTACGGCAATGTTGGCCATCGTAGCCTCAATAACGATAATACTTAGCCTGCAAAGATTGATACAGAGTCAATCTCGTGAAATAGCAATAATGCGGACTCTCGGCGTTCCTCGAAACTCGATTATGATAGGTTACATGCTTGCACCATTGGTTATTGGATTGATTGGTAGTGCGATAGGTGTTCTATTGGGAGTGTTGTTTGGAATTCGAGCAATGCTCGATGTTTATGAGAGCATAATCGGTCTTCCAATTTTGAATGAAACTCTTGACTGGAATATGGTAATGGAGATAGTAGCCATTGCAATGGTAATTGTCTTCCTGTCAGGCCTTAGACCCGCTTGGACAGCATCAAGACTGAAACCATTGGATATTTTAGGTGGTCAACATGAGGTACGCGTGGGTTCCAAGTTTCTTCAGAATTTGACTGCTAGGCTACCTACTACGATTGGATTGACCATTCGTTCAAGCATGCGTAAGCCTGTTCGTTTAAGTTTAACTTTCATTGCTGTGGGACTGTCCATGTTGATTTATGGTACAATGTTGATGTTTTCAGGTTCAATGGTTGATATTCTTGTGGATAATTTAGAAGAAGGGCAGCAATGGGATGTTCAGGCAGATGTCCCTGCCGGTGGTCCAGAAGGTATAATTGCCTGGTCAAACGAGCATAATGCAACGTACGAATTAGTCATAGAGTATCCATTTGGAACAATTAAGGATGATACCGGAAAATCCAAGCCCTTTATTGCAATAGGGTTGGAAAAATTTGCTACAGAAGGATCATCAATGCGTCTGGTTAATCTTATTGAAGGAGAGTTACCAGCTAAGGAAACCGAAACGGTTCAAGTTTTAGCAGATGAGGGAACTGCAGCTTTACTTGACTGGAAATTGGATGAAAAGCGTACCCTGAAACTTGGAACTATAGAGATTGATGTTGAACTTGTGGGTACAACACGTGGAGAGATTTCCCGAACAATCTATTTCCATCGCACATTCTTAGAGGAAGATATAGGGATAGAGCCAACGTCAGTTTATCTCAAGTTAGAAAATGGAGATTCTGTTGATGGAGATTTGGCAGACGTTTCACAAGGATTAACAGAGAAACAAAATTTACTTTCAGGAATTGAGAAGCTTCTAGAGCAACAATCTCAATTCTTAGGAGTGTTCATTTTTCTTGGAATCCTAGTTGCGGCGGCGGTCTTGTTTAATACGTTGGTAATGAATCTTGCAGAGAGAGATTTAGAGTTGTCAACCTTGAGAGTTCTTGGAGGATCTACAACTAGATTAGGATCTATGATAATTGGTGAAAATTTTGTTATTGGTCTAGTGGGCGGAATATTTGGTGCTATTTTTGCTTATTTTGGTACTGTCTATTTAGCAGGTGAATTTTCTTCTTGGACATTCTATATTACGGTTGTACCTAGTGTAGATGTCGTTCTTTTCTTGATTGCTACAGTTCTAATAATATCATTAGCCATTACTCCATATGGAATTTGGCGTCTAAGAAGAATGGATTTAGTAGAAAAAGTAAAAGATTTCAGCCATTAAGCAATTTTTTTGCTTCAGATATTATAAGTTCGATAGAATCTTCCAGAACATGATTATCCTCTACTTCGATTAGTTGCACGTTATTTCCCGATCTTTCAATATAATCTTTGCTGGCGCTAATTGGTACAATATCATCAGTTGTTGAATGAATTATTGTTACAGGCACATTGTCAGGAGCTATCAGTTTTTCCGGGACATCATTGGGATGTTCAGGATAATGAAGTGCTGGAGCAAGAAGTAACAGACCTCTGAGTTTCTCTGGTTTTTCCTGAGCAGTCAATGCACAGGCAAGCCCTCCCCAGCTGGACCCGGCAAGTACTACGTCTCCAACATCGATAGTCTCTTTCAGAAGTTCTACTCTATCCACAAGCTCCATTTCATTGAAGTCTGGAGATATCACCTCAATCCCACTTTCACGAATAGCAGTGACCTTGCTACCGTTGGGACTGCCCCACAATCCATGTGCCCAGACCAACATAATCCCCCAAACGCAGTCGATATAATATGCAATCTTCATTGTATCCTATGTCTCCCACTTACGGCGAGATCCCAGTTAGAAAAGGAGATAATTATTACGATATTTGCTACAAGACCCTAGTTGTGGCTTCAACACTCATGGTAGAGTCTGTAAGGGCATATTCGGAAGGTAAGTTAGATCTAAAAAGAAGACCCCAAGGAAAAAGTCAAAATCCAGTATTCAGATACGATCCTAAAGTGGAACAGGAGGCTATTCGTATACTAGAAAGACAAACTTACGAACACTACGTAGACTAAATAAGTTTTAATTATAGGTGTAAAATCGAATATTATGGCTATACTACGTCTCTTTGGATTATATTTCATGATGACCTTCTTAATGGTAATAGTGGGGCTCGTCGTGGGAGCCTATTTTGGCGGTGATCCTTTTTCGGGAATGTTCGTATTTCTGTTTATTGCCCTAGCAATCAATATTTTCTCATATTTCTATAGTGACACTCTAGTTCTCAAAGCCTATGGTGCTCAGATAATAGAGAGGCAAGACAGTCCTAGATTGTATGGTATGGTGAAGAATATAGCTAATATTAATGAATTACCAATGCCACGTATTGCAATAGTTGAATCATCAACACCGAATGCTTTTGCAACAGGTCGCAATCCAAAGAATGCTGTGGTTGCTGCAACGACAGGATTGATGTCTATTTTGGATGATAATGAATTAGAGGGAGTGATGGCCCATGAGATGGCCCATGTCAAGAACAGGGATACCTTAGTGATGTGTGTTGCGGCGACCATTGCTGGGGCAATCGCTTTCGCCGCACGAATTTTGTGGTGGAATAGTCTCTTTGGCCGTGGCCGTAATGTTCATCCGGCCTTGATGTTGTTAGTAATTCTTACGGCCCCCCTTGCCGCCTTTCTACTTCAGATGGCTGTTTCTCGAAGTAGAGAATTCCATGCAGATGCGACCGCAGCTAAATTGACAAACAAATCCTGGGCTTTGGTTAGTGCCCTTAAGAAGTTGGAATGGGAAAATCATAGAAAACCGCTGGATTGTGGTTCACCTAGTAACGCAGCCTTGTGTATTGTAAATCCGCTGAGGGGAGGTGATTTCTTCATCAACATGTTCTCGACACACCCTCCGATGGAAGATCGTATCAAGGCATTGGAAAAGTTGTGATCAGAGCCTCACTGGTTATTATTGGGGATGAGATTCTCTCTGGTAGAACTGAAGACAAGAATTTAGTGTATATTGCCCAATGGCTGGGTAAGTTGGGCATCCACCTTTCCGAGGTTCGGGTTGTCCTAGATAACGAATCAGATATAATTGAGGCCGTGAATTCCTTACGAAAAAAGTATGATTATGTGTTCACAACTGGTGGAATTGGACCTACACACGATGACATAACCACTGATAGTATAGCCAAGGCCTTCGGAGTCAAGACCAAGATTGATGATGATGCTCTTGCCAAGATGAAGGAATATTTGGCGGGCAAGGAACTGACTGAGCCCCTCCTCAAGATGCTCTACATACCGGAAGGTGGTGAGTTGATCTATAGTCCTGCAACCAAGGCCCCGGGTTACAAGATCGAGAATGTTTTCGTCATGGCTGGAATACCTTCGATAATGCAGGGCATGTTGGAAGGAATGTATGACTATCTCGAAAAGGGAGAAGTAGTACATTCGCGCTCGTTTGATATTTTTGCTGGTGAGAGTTTCTTTGCGGAGAAATTAACGAAAATTCAGGGTAGATTCACTGGACTGGATATAGGAAGTTATCCATTTTCACGCGATGGAAAATATGGTGCTACAATCGTCATCAGATCAGCAGACGAGAATAAACTGGATGTCTGTGAAAAAGAGATTCAGAGTCTGATTAAGGAATACTGATTTAGGTAATGGAGCTGATTTTTTCGACCGCTTTCTTGAGTGTTTCAATACTCCTGGCCATAGATCGATTGACCTTCAATATCTCGTTCCTTTCCTTCTGCAATTTCTTTGCTTCTTGGAACAGCCCTTTCATAAGCGCTTCAATGGTATTTCCTGTTTCATCGCAAGCTGGACAGAAATCAAATAATTCTTTGTCACTTATGAAAATTTCACGTCTTACATAGTCTTCAAGTGTGGTCAACGACATAATCGGTTATTGATTACGTTTTAATATTTCTTTGGTCTCTATATTTTTAAGTATGAGAGTGTATATTCCTATCAGACAATGCCATTGTACTCTCACAGTCGGTTAGGGACTTATGAAAACTGCCCATTTCAATACAAATTACGTTATGTGGACAGAGTCAAGCCGGCTTTGGGTAATAGTATTGAATCTTTTATGGGGCGTATGGTTCATGATGCCTTGGAATGGTTGTACAAATTAGCACGTGATTCCAATATCGTTTCCAAAGATTCTTTACTGAATAAATATGACCAGCTCTGGATTGACAATTGGCAGGACGATATTCGTGTTATTAAGAAGGATTTGACGGCCGAGAATTTCAAACAGACTGGAAGTAATTGTCTGAAGATGTACTATGAGCGTTATCATCCTTTCGATCAAGCAATAACGATTGGTTTAGAGGAACGGATGATGATTGACCTTCCGGAAGACAAGAAGATGCAGGGATATATTGACCGACTGGACAAATTGGGGGCTGGTCATCTTGCAGTTCATGATTACAAAACATCTAACCGTGTTCCTCCTCAGGCCAAGGCCGATCAGGACCGTCAATTAGGGCTGTATGCGCTCGCAGTCCATCAGCGTTATCCCGAGGTTGAGAAAATCGATTTGGTCTGGCACTATGTTCGCTTTGATGAAGAAGTCAGGTCAAGTCGTACACAGGCCCAATTGGACAAGATGGTGACTTCAACCGTTTCCTTAATCAAGAATGTTGAAGCGGCTACAGAACGCAAGGACTTTCCAACCAAGACCAGTATCCTCTGTGACTGGTGTGAATACAAGTCCCAGTGTCCTGAATTCTCACACCAATTTGCATCCAAGAGTGATATGCCCACACTTGACACTGCAAATATGACTGCAGCTCAGGCAGCGGAAACAGTAGACAAGTTAGTAGAGTTGAAGGATAAAAAGAAGAGCATGTCTGCAGATATGGATGCAATGATTGCCACTTTGGAAAATAAATTAATTAATTATTCCAAGGAGTCAGGCCATAGATCAGTTTTTGGCAGTGATTACAAGGTAAGTTTCAGAGAATCCGATAGCATGAAAATTCCTGACAAGAAAGACTTGAGAAGGTATGAACTGGAATCGACACTCAGAGAGATGAAATTATGGGATGATTTACAAGAGATGTCAGCTTATAGATTAAAGTCAAAGCTAAAGTCAGGGGATTGGTCATCGGAGCAAAAAACAGCAATTCTAAAATATATGGATACGGATTCCTCAACAAGTGTTAGTCTGAAAAAATTATGAATTTCTGGCAATTTTATATGGTTTCGCTGCTTTCTCTGAGATTTTGCGGGAGCTGTTTTTTTAGGAGTCTTGCTTGAACGAAACCGCAACTTCCAGCATCAGGGATGTTATTGACCCTCGTAATACAAAATTGAACTGGATGCTCGTCTTCATTCCTCTGGCCTTCTATTTTGAGTTTCAGGGCTCTCATGGACCTGCATTCATAGTTTCTATGCTTGCAATCATGCCCTTGGCTTACTTGATGGGCAAGGCAACGGAGGAGATAGCATTGCGTACCAGTGAGTCAATAGGTGGTCTGTTGAATGCTACCTTTGGTAACGCGGTCGAAATGATAATCGCCGGCCTTGCCATATATTCAGCCTATCAGAATCCAGAGCTTTCCGAGACTATGATCCAGATTGTCCAGGCCTCTTTAATCGGATCAATTCTTGGAAATCTATTACTTGTAATGGGCCTATCCTTTGTTTGGGGTGGAATCCACTATAGCAAACAGAAGTTCTCCTCCGAGGCTTCTCAAGTGAATGGTTCCTTGTTGCTTCTGGCATTGGTCAGTATGGTCATACCTGAAATGTACAGCAGCAGTACTTCAGGCAC
>DAXQ01000045.1:0-11089 GCA_002506485.1 Euryarchaeota archaeon UBA136
CAATTCGTCAACAATATCCTCGAAGGCACCCAGAAGCGCTTCCATATCCTTGGCAGTGTAGGTTCCATCCATTCTTTCAACACCAAGGCGGTCATTGATGACGGTTAGATCAAAAATATTGAGTTTTCCTTCCTTGACCAGACTGTCATCAAAGAAACCGTAAGTCTGCAAGTTAGATAACATCTTGGACGACGGTTCCGTCACAGAAATGTAACAACAGGTTTCACCATTCTTGGCCCCATTTATGAGAAATTCCATTGCCAAAGTGGTCTTACCTGAACCAACAGTTCCAGCTAGAAGGACGATGTTTCCGACAGGAATCCCGCCATTTAAGATTCGATCAATGCCTTCAATATGAGTGACACACTTCTCCCTAGGCCTACCACCACGGGGGTCAAGGCTGATTGGCTTCGTCACATCTTTTTTGGCCATCTTTAATCACTCCTCGATTATAAATTGGTCTACAAGGTATTGCCGGACCCTCTTTTTCAATGTTCTCTCTGTCACACCTTCGCTTTCCGCATTGTCATGCATAACCTGTATTTCCCTCTGAATTTCTACAGGTAATTCGGCCCAGGCAACCAGAGGCTTTTTGGGCAAAAGCCCACGAAGATCCTTTGGATTCGCCTGTGCAAAGATGTCTGCAAAGAGTTCCTTTACTCTAGCTTCAAAGAATTCGTCACTTTCCCTCTCGGCCTCATTATAGGCCTTAATCAATTCCCCCTCTATAATTTGTCCTAAATCTTCCAAGAAGACCCCATCTGGTAAAAAACGGTGGTACCACCCTCCATCCTCATGAAGAGCATCCATATGAGTCCGGTTGTAAACATCAATCAAAGGCGTCTCATATTCTTCCTTTGCCATTAAATAACTCCGATTGTTTCAAACTGGGGCCTTATAAGATACTTAGCCTCAATTTCATCCAGTTAGTAGAGGTAGAACGTAGTAGATGGCCAATAAGGTACCTAACAACGCCTCACCGACGATACAGCCAGTCGCAATCATGTAGGTATTCAACAATCTCATAGTTCTCTGTTTCTCGCTAAGGTTCTCCTTTTCAACAGCTACATCCAAGAAACGTGATTCCCAGTAATCCCTCAGCCCCCCTCCGATAACCATAGGTAAGGTGACAACCATAGGCAAGTACATCCCCAGTCCAAAAGCAGTACCCATTCCGGTAATCAATTCCATGAAGACCCCAATTATAATCCCAAGAAGCAACAGATTCCAAGGCGTCTGCCCTCCAAGCATTATCTGGGCAAAGGCAGCGAAAGCATTTGCTTGTGGAGCATAAAGGACCAGATCCCCACGGGCCAGTGCCAATGACAAGATTCCAGCGAACAAAGCCGCCACGATAGTTCCTGGCACGATTCCGACCAGCTCGGTCTTCATGATGTGCATGGGCCGGTTACCAACATACAATCCGGGCTTGTAGTCTCCGATAACAGTTCCCGACATCGAGATAGCTCCACCGAAAACAGTAGTTCCAACCAGGGCCAGAACGGCCGTATCACTTTCACTAAGCCCGATTCCCTTGAAGATCACGACGAGCATCAAAAGGACGATGAAACTGGTCCCAGATACAGGTTCGATACTGGTCTCCCCCATGACCTTGACCGCAATCGCACCTAGTGCAAAAGTGGTCAGACACAATACCAAAGAGAAAATCAAGGAAGGAAAGAAACCAAATTGTGTCGAAAAGGTCAGAGTTATTCCAATCAGTGAAACAATCAACATTACAGGGATGTGGCTGATTGGCCATTCATACCATCCCTTGCCCTCAACATAGTCCTTTCTGGAAGCGTTATCACTCTCTCCTCTAAAGATATCAATCACATCCGAGGCCGTAGTCTTGAAAACCGGGGCCATCTTCAGCAGGCCAGTAATTCCACCTCCCAAGATGGCACCAATGGCCATTGGCCTTGCAACATAACCGTAAGAAACTAACGACCCCATAGGAGAAAATTGACTAACGGAATGATAATTACCGTCTATGGGAAGATAGAAAGGATAATCATAATGGAAAGCTAGAGGCGTAACTACAAACCAAGTGAAGAAGGTACCGAGACTGACCAGAAGGGCAACCCGGAATCTCATGAACCAGCCGATTGCGATCATCATGGGGTAAAGCCCAAAGCCCAGCCAGGTGTAATTGGTAAGTGAATTCTCCATCGGCACCGTAAGGTCCCCTCCATCGTACCACGAGATATTTTCTGTCGCCCGACTCAGAATAGAGGTCTTGACTTCTTTTCCAGCAGCATCACTGGTTCCAGTACCAAGAAGTGGCCAATCCCTAAGGAATGTAAATGCCATAATTATTGCAGTCGAGATCCCAACTAATCGGATTGAATGCATAGCTCCTTCCATGCCTCCTTCCTTGGCAGTTTCGCCTGCGATATCCATTAGTTTGATATTCGCTTCGAAACCAGGCAGCGGCAAAGGATCCTCAACAAGCCACACTCTTCTGAAAATAATGAAATAGAGACATCCTAGGAAACCTCCGAGAATCGAGGCGACCATGGCAACTCCAGCCAGAGCCCATGAGTTAGGTAGAAGTAATGATGAATCTACCAGATAGGTCCCGTTCATTTCGTATTTGGCTGAATATGCTAACAAGTAAATTGCAGGATAAGTGAACACAAATCCGGTACAGACCATGGAGGCCCCCGTTGAGGCTGATGCCGACAGATTGACTTCTCCCGGCGACCAGCGCAGGGCCATAGCTGCCAGATACGCAACATACCATGATCCTGAGACGATCATTCCGACCTTGAGCCCCACGTACTGATTTATTATTGCGAAGATGATTCCAATAATCAGCCCCAGCATCATCTGGTTCCATTTCCATGTGGTCGAACCAAAACCATCTTTGCGGTTCTTCTCTTCCAGGTATTCCTCCAGAACCTCGGTGTTGAAATTGGCATACATTTCCGTATCGAAATAATCCAAAGTTCCCTTTTCGATAGCTTTCAATCCTTCAGGGGTCGGCGTCTGTCGATAGGGAGAAGTTCGAACCTTACTCATGCCAGTTGACTATTCTAAGCCAGCAGGGCATTATACTGATTGTGCAGGAACACTTAAGTTTGGCAGATTTACGTCTGAACAATGACCATGCAGGGCTAATCAATGGGCGTAGCAGAGTTTTTCAGAAACGAATGGGAAAAAATCTGGAAAATCATAAGAGTTTATGGCAGCTACTCCGTTGACCGCGAATTGGTTGACCAGATGATACACCTAGTCCCTTCAGGGACTCTATTAGAGCTTGGAAGTGGACGGGCCACATCGGTTTTCTCAAAATACTATACAGTTTATTCCATTGAGGAAGATTCGAAGTGGCTCGACAAATATGAGAGCACTTACATTTATGCACCAATCAAAAAGGGGTGGTATGATCGAGAAGTCTTGGAAAAGGAGCTTCCCCGCAATTATGATGTTATCTTGATTGACGGCCCTACATCCCCTGAAAGTTTAGGAAGGCTCAAGATTAGACAGCAATTCCTAACTCATATTGATTTATTCAAGACTGACGTAACTATTTTTGTCGATGACATACACCGAGAAGCAGAAGCGTCATTGCTGAATTCGCTTTCCGAAAGATTGGACCGACCGTCTACCATAATTGAAGCGAAAAGCGGAGCCAAGTTCGGTTATATTTGAGAATGGGGAAAAGAAGAGTTACACTAATTACAGCCGTTTGGAAGAGACACGATCTTACAGACCTTGTCCTGAATCGTTTCAGAAATATCAAAGCTGAACTCGCAGATATGATTAATTTGGAATTAATTGCAGTCGGTTCAGAGGACGCCAAATCGCAACAGCTCTGTGAGAATCATGGCTTTGCCTATGTGGAGCATGACAATATGCCCCTAAACCGGAAGTACAATGCCGCTAGCCGTCTGGCTCAAGAATCTAATCCGGACGCAGTGTACCGTATCGATTCTGATGATTGGATAACATCTGATGCGATTACCAATTCCCTGACGAAGATAGATGAGGGGTATTTGGCAGTCGGTCTACTGGACCTGTATTTTCTGGATCTGCCCTCGTTCAGACTTGGCCGTTGGCCAGGTTATGGTTTCTTCAACAATACAAAGAGAATGTGGGCATGGCGAAACCGTGGTAAGACAGTGGGCGTTGGGCGATGTTTCAGTCGCGAATTGATGGATGAATTAGGCTGGGAGATATGGGATCAGGAACAGGAATTATCGAAATGGCTGGATACCAATTGTGACGAGAGACTCAAAGAGAGAGGCCACAAAATCAAGGGCTTCACGATGCAACAATTACAAACATTCGCTATGGATATCAAGGGTGGCGGAGAGAACATTACAACGCAGACATTTTCCAATCTGAGAATCAAATGGGTAAAAGACGCAAAATCCGAATTGTATCAACATTTCCCCAAGGAAGAAGTAGATTCGTTGATACAACTGAGCCAATCAATCAATTAGTCTGAACTATCTCCAGAAGTACACCGCCAGTATCCTTGGGGCGGAAGAAAGCGATTTTCGTATTGTCTACACCCGGGCGCGGAGCTTCGCCAATCGGTTTCAAACCATTCTCTTTGGCTTTAGCTAGCGATTCTTCGATATTCTCTACTTCCAGTGCAAGATGGTGGATTCCCGGGCCTTTCTTGTCTATGAATCTACCAACGGGCGTATCGTCCCCCATAGGTTCCAGCAATTCAATCTCATAATTCCCGACCTTCAGATGGGCGGTAGTCACACCCTCCGAATCAACTTTCTCAGTATGGACCAGTTTTAGTCCAAACGATTCCCATACAGGGAGCCTCTCTTCGATAGAGTCTACAGCAATACCTATGTGCCGAATTTTCACGATGTGGAGATAGTGCTACCCTATTAGTTATCTTCTTCTTCAGGCCACCAATCAAAAAAGATTTCCCCTTCATAAAAATCATAATTGGTTTCCCTTTTCATCCAAAGCAAATGTATATCCAAATTCTCATCGTAATAGATCTCGTAAAATGAACATTCTAAAGGAACCTGCCGGCCAGACTCTTCAATTGTATAGACTAGACAAGAACTAAAACGATCCTCATAGTTTTCATCATCAGTAATGACACTTTGCATTTCTAATTGTGATGAATTTAGATAATTACTAAAAACATAGTCCGCCCCATCACCATCCGAATCTGCTGCAGAGACTAAAGGCATCATATTGAGGGTGAACGCCATCAACAACAGAAATGCAATTCCTAATGATTTTGATTCGACTCCATATACTTTAGACAAATCATATTTCCGATTGAATAAAATTGTTCCAAAAAGAAAGCAAAGAGCTAGATTGACAAGTATGATACTTTCTAACATATATTGCACTTCGAGTCTTCATATTTAAAATGTAAGGGATGGTGCTCCCGCCGGGATTTGAACCCGGGTGCTCGGCTCGAGAAGCCGAAATGATGGGCCGGACTACACTACAGGAGCTACCTTAGGGCCTTGAACGGTCCAACTTAATAATTTTCGTCAAGCCATTTTGCAGTATCACGAATGGCCTTTCTACTAGTGAATTGAGGATCCCATCCATGCGATTTCATCTTCTTGATATCCAGTCTCATGTTCTTCACGTCACCTTTCCACCCTCTTCCACCATCGACCCCTCCGGTGAATTTGTATTCAACCCCCTTCAATTTCATGGATTTACAGACCTCATTTGCTAGAGTCACGACATCAATCGAATCCTTGGAACCAACGTTCAAGGCCATGAATTCCCCAGCATCACACAATTCACGAGGTGCCTTCGCCAGCATCGCAGATATACAATCATCAACATGGAAGTATGATTTATTCTGTTTCCCATCTCCAAGAATCTCAAGTTTTTTTAAATTATCCTTGAGTTTGTGAACAAAATCATATGTTACTCCATGGTTACTCCTGGGTCCGACACAGTTCGCAAATCGATACGAGACGCCACGGAAATCATGTTCCTTACAATATTTTTCGATCAGTCTCTCGGCATCCAGTTTGCTGCTTCCGTAGGCCGATATGGGTTTCAGGTCCGCTTCCTCGGGTGTGGGTATCTTCTTTGCATCACCATAGACGGTTGAGGTCGAGGTGAACACTATTCTGCTGCAACCAGTCCTCTTCATCGCCTCGAGAACTCGTTCGGTGACATCTACGTTCTGTTCCTGCATCACCTCAGGTTCCGTTATCCCGAGTTGGACCTCAGGGTTGGCAGCCAAGTGATAGACAATCTTTGCTCCTTTCAGGTATTCATCAAAATCATCTTTCAGAAGGTCCACATCCACTACAGTTATGTTCTCGATTGAATCAAACAGGAATTCAAGTTCGCCTGATGAGAAGTTATCGAGTACAACCACATGCTCATCACGCTTTACCAACCGGTCGACCAGATGGGAGCCAATGAAACCAGCTCCTCCAGTGACTACCATACCACGGCGTGCACCCTCAGGTAACGAGACCAGTACACCAGTATCCAATTCCGTCGGCGCGGCCTTATCAGACTGTGCCCCTGTCATGTAATCATATCTGTCATCAGTAAATGTGTCGACGAAAGAACCGACTATGTCAGTGGTCGTCTTGGTTATTTTTCTGCCCGTGTCTCCGGCCGCTTTTATCACGGTCTTTCCTGTCCCTTCGGCCACTTTTATCACAGTGCCACCAGCAGTACCTACCATCTCTCCAGCAGCTGTCAGAGGCGCCCCAATCACACCATCACGGTGTAGGCCTAATGTCTGGGTGAATTCGTCCATACTTAGTTCGTCCCAATGACGATAAACGAAATAAAGCGTTCCACAGACCATTATGAAAATTATGAAACCGGCAAGTTGGAGAGGCGCTAGATAACCGAGGAAACCAAGTCCATAGATAACGGACAAAGCAATCAAAACCGAACCAATCAAAGCTCCCATACCAACAGCTAGCAGATTGGCTGAAATAGACAATCCAACCGCCCTACCAAGGATGGTCCCCGCAAAGGCTCCTGAACCCTGAAACGGAATCATAACGAATATCACAATTCCAAAGAAGGTCAGTCTTTCGACCCACGGCATGCTCTCCAGTATAGATGCACCTTTGAGCTGTACTCTCTTGATACCACTACCGATGAAAGGTAATTTCTTCGCAAGGTCAAAGTTCCATATTAAGAACAGACAGACAACAACATCCACAAATGCGATACTAAAGGCCAAGACCATCCAAGGAATACCTTGAGCGATTCCTATTGGAATTATAGATTCCTTACCCAAGGGTGGAATAAAATAGAGAAACATCAATTTCGAAAGGTCCAGGAATCCCCTTTCAGTCATGATCGCCCATAATAGGACAAAATAGCCAACAGTCATAAGGAAAGGCGAGAAGAATTTCAAAAGTGAGAAAATCGCGCTGAGCGTACCTATGGCATAGACGATTACGACCAATCCAGCGAATGTAATCATATTGAAGAAGATAGTGTACCAGAAAGTAGTATCAACACCACTATTATCCATTCTCAGAAGGTTGGTAATCAGGTAACCATAGGCCCCCTCAGGATTCTGGGCTACCATATACTCGTAGCTGAGATTCTCCTTGATTTCGGACCCCTCCCTGCTGAATCCTTCACCAGAGATGTCTCCAACCCATTCGCCATCCTCTCCTTCTATACCTGCCCCGATTCCATCTTCGCCGACCACTGCAGAGACGAGCATGTTCTGACCCAGGGGATAATCACCTTCGATGTCTTCATCGACCCTGATTTCGGTCTTTCCAACAGTCATGTAAGTAAAATCAAAAGTAGCGCTGTTCGGGACATCTAGGACGTTCTTGATGTGCGCATCATTCAGTGCAAAATTAGTGACTGTAAGAGTGCGAAAGATGACAACATTCAGATTCCCTCTTTGATATTTACCATTCTCCAGAGAGGTGTAGGACCATTTTGACCCATAGATATCTGTCTTGTCAAATATAGTATTGTCAAATTCAGAATCCTTGACCCATAAATGAATGAAATCGTCGTTATCGAATTTACTATTCTTAACGCTGACATTGTTGAAAAAGACAGTATTGAACGAGCTGTTCGAAAATACGGTTCTGTTAAAATCGATGTTGTAAAAAGTCACTCTGTCAAAAGTACAGTCCACAAAGAACGTATCATTCAAAGTAAGATTCGAGAATATAACGTCCCTGAATACCACATCATTAAACAGAGCAGAATTGAGCACGGCATCCGAAAATTCCTTTTTATTCGTGTCTTCCGGCCTTATATTCTCCCCGTTTGCGTAATTGATTACAGCATCGTTCGAATCAGTACCAAATGGCGAAAAGAGAGGTCCAAATTCACCTTTTGCAATCACCAGCCCCTTATCGCCGGGAGCTACAGCAGGTTCTGGATAAGTGCCTAGCTCAGGAAACAACCGAGCTTCGATATCACCATAATATTGGATTTCATTCAACTCACCTTCAATCCAGACCGAGTCACCGGGTTCAAAATTCGAATAATCTCCATTAGTATCCTTAGCCAGTTCGTAGTCATTCTTAGTAATCAGTACCCACACCCCTGTCTTCCCTTCAATCTCCAGATCGAAGGCATCTTGAGGCCAGCCCGCAAAGCTCGCCCCCATAATCGTCAGGAAGATTCCAACGAATAATAGGATCTTGGGAGCCTTCTTGGTCGCGTCCACGAAAGCCCAGAAAGTATCTACTACTGCATCTATCTCATCACGTTCTCTTTGAGATACAATGATCCTCCCTTTAGATTCATCATCAGAATCAGTTTCGAGCACCTTCTCTTCTTTGTCAATCTTCTCTTTTTTCTTTGGGGCTTTTTCCTTTTTACTCCCCTTAGTAGATTTCTTCTTGGCCATTCTGACTTAGACTATTCTCCTTGGGTGCGATACTCCTCACTAATAAATAATATGGTTAGTCTTCAACCGCCCGATGCAACGAGGATAATCCGGAGCGGTTTATCAGGAAGTTTAGATACCAGGGGCACCGGTTTCATCGTTTCTTCATCGGTCACAACCAATAATCCATCTGGATGCAGGTCCAGATGCCTGACCAGATCATTGGAAGTGCTACCTTTGGGCAATTCGACATCCTTGACCTCGTCATCAATCGTCACTTGCCACTTCATTTTTGTTCATGAGAGGTGAGGGGAAAATACTTACCGTGAATATTAAGACCCAACATTTCTGGACTTATCGGTAGCCAGGGTCGCATAGCCCGGTATTGCGGTGGCCTCGAAAGCCACTGGGAGAAATCCCGCGGGGGTTCAAATCCCTCCCCTGGCGCCATGATTCCTTTCGACGACGTGTGCTTGTGCTTTCACGTCGATTTGAGCTCATAATGGCAAAATAGAGAGGGGTCCAAAAAGGGGTGGGTAAAATTACATTAAGGAAATAGGTTAGTTAGAGCTGTGAAAGTATCTACTGTTGGCAAGACATTAGCTGATTTCCCAGAACTCGTGGAACAGATTGACGAAGATACCCATTCTGACTTAGACGTTCAAACAATTACTGCAGGCACCAATAAGAAATTAAAATGGGTATGTGACAAAGGCCCAGACCACAAATGGGAAGCTGCCGTTTGGAGCAGGACAGGGCGAGGCGCAGGTTGCCCATTCTGTTCTGGAAGAGCATTATCAATAACTAATTGTTTAGAAACTCGCTATCCTGAAGTAGCAAAGCAGTGGCACCCTACTAGGAACGAGGACAAAACACCCAAGGATTTTACTTATTCCTCAAACAAGAAAGTGTGGTGGCTTTGCCCAGATTGTGGAGATGATTGGAAAGCACAAATAACTAACAGGACCTTGGGGAACTCAAAACGTTGCAGAGATTGTGGCCACAAGATAAGTGCTGAAAAGAGGTCAATACCAGAGACTGGTAATTCATTATTGGAGATGTGCCCACAAGTATCTAAAGAATGGCACCCAACCAAGAATGGAGATTTAGAACCATCAATGGTCTTCCCCCGTTCCAGTAAACTTGCATGGTGGGTTTGTGGAGACTGCAAACATGAGTGGAACTCAGTTATAGCACAGAGAACTGAATTTTACCTGAAGGCTAGCCTTGATTCTCCAAAGAGAGGGAGAGGCTGTGATGCGGGGCCGTTTCAGTATAGCCCACGACGCGATTCTGCGAGACTTCAATCGGTGTGTGGTGAGGTGCATAGTTCGCCGAAATGTGTTTGAGCGATGTATCGTATAGACGCTATCTATGCAAGTTAGCAACGTAACCGCGCACAACCTCCTATCTTTAAAGCGCTGGCTGGCCTGCTGGCGAATTGGTATGAACTCTGCTCAGTCGGCTATGCGACCGGTGCGTGACCTCCACGGCCGCCCCCTCACCCAGCTGCGGTTCTCGGTCACCGACCGCTGTAACTTTCGTTGTCTCTACTGCATGCCTGCCGACGGGCCGGAGCCCTGTTTCGTCGCGCGCGAAGAGCTGCTGAGCTACGAACAGCTGGCGCGGGTGGTGCGGCTGCTGGTGGAACTGGGCGTCTCGCGGGTGCGATTAACTGGTGGTGAGCCGCTGTTGCGCACTGACCTCGACCGGCTGGTGCAGATGCTCGCGGCGATTCCGGGGCTCGATGACCTGGCGCTCACCACTAATGGCTACCTGCTGGCGACACAGGCTGAAAAGCTGCGACACGCAGGATTACAGCGGCTCAATATCAGCCTCGATTCCCTCGATGAACAGGTTTACCAGCGATTGAACGGCCGTGACCTGAGCGTCGAGCGAGTGCTTGCCGGCATCGCAGCGGCCGAGCGCGCCGGCTTCGGGCCGCTCAAGCTCAACTGCGTGGTAATTCGCGGCGTTAACGACAGTTCCGTAGTGGATTTGGCGCGCCATTTCCTGGGAACGCCCCATACCGTGCGCTTCATCGAGTATATGGATGTGGGCAACATCAACCGCTGGAGCCCCNNGGGGCTCGATGACCTGGCGCTCACGACCAACGGCTACCTGCTCGCCCCGCAGGCCGGGAAGCTGCGCCGTGCGGGGCTCCAGCGGCTCAATCTCAGCCTCGACTCGCTCGACCCGCAGGTCTACCAGCAGCTGAACGGACGCGAGCTGGACGTCGCGCGAGTGCTCAGCGGCATTGCCGCAGCCGAGCGCGCCGGCTTCGGGCCG
>DAXQ01000045.1:11389-11531 GCA_002506485.1 Euryarchaeota archaeon UBA136
CGAGCGCGCCGGCTTCGGGCCGCTGAAGCTCAACTGTGTCGTCATCCGCGGC
Organism: Euryarchaeota archaeon UBA136; assembly: GCA_002506485.1. Taxonomy (GTDB): domain Archaea; phylum Thermoplasmatota; class Poseidoniia; order MGIII; family CG-Epi1; genus CG-Epi1. The sequence goes on from DAXQ01000045.1 coordinate 11,442, forward strand.
GTCAACGACGGTTCGGTGGTAGAGCTAGCGCGCCACTTCCGCGGGACGCCGCACGTGATGCGCTTCATCGAATACATGGATGTGGGCAAC
>DAXQ01000045.1:11830-12064 GCA_002506485.1 Euryarchaeota archaeon UBA136
ATCGAATACATGGATGTGGGCAACCTCAACCGCTGGAGTCCCGAACAGGTCGTGCCGGCCGACGAGATTATCGCCATGATTGACGCCGAAGCTCCCCTCACGCCGGTCACCCCCGAACGGGCCGGCGAAGTGGCGCGCCGCTATCGCTACGTCGAAGGCGGGGGCGAAATCGGCGTCATCGCCTCGGTCACACGCCCTTTCTGCCACGACTGCGACCGGATGCGCATGGGGCCT
>DAXQ01000045.1:12368-12535 GCA_002506485.1 Euryarchaeota archaeon UBA136
CGACCGGATGCGCATGGGGCCTGACGGACAGCTCTACACCTGCCTCTTCGCCAGCGACGGCCACGACCTGCGACCGTTGCTGACAGCGGGCGCGAGCGACGACGAATTGCGCGCGCGGCTCGCCTCTATCTGGCGTGCGCGCGGCGACCGCTACTCGGAAGAGCGCG
>DAXQ01000020.1:0-1376 GCA_002506485.1 Euryarchaeota archaeon UBA136
TAGGCGTGTTTGGGTTGATAAGAGAGCAGATGGTGTAAGTGTTCCAACTTTTACAGTTATTGCAATTTCTCTAGCGCTGTGGTTAACCTATGGTATATTGAAGAATTCAATCGCTATTATTACTGCAAATATTTTTGCTTTAATTATGATAACAAGTATTGCAATTGGAGCTTACCGTTTGCAGACTGCCTAATTCTTACTCAGGAGGAGGAATCTCATATTCGCCTTCTTTCTGGTCAGTTTCAGGCTCCTCTTCCTCAGTTTCTTCTTTTCTAATATAATCATCTTTCTCGTCCCATCCACTCGAGGCTTTTACCCCTCCCGCTTCAGCAGTTCCTTGGTTGAATAAGTTCGAGTCCTGATTATCTCCTGTGTATCTGGTTTCTGGATCATCCATGGTGAATGCCAGGATTATACCGATTATCAATACAATTACTCCGCAGCAGCATGCTCCGAAGGAGCCCAATGCTGCAAACAACGCCCCAAATATTCCTTCAAGTAATTTGTCTATATCATAAACCATTATCACTTCGCCACCGGTGTCCCAAGTGTAGGTTCCATCCGGACAACCATCTCCAGCAAGGTTGCGATCTCCCGCCATTTTTTGAGTACATAGCGTTCCTACAGCAATCCAATCATCATCATCAGCACTGCCCCCATCATCTTCAATATAATTACACCTAGGGATGAAAACTTGTGTACCATCTTCATTATGAGTTAATGTAAATGTTCTTATTAGATTACAGTCAGATTCGGTTAGATTCCAAGTGTAGTTTCCATGTCTCTCATTATATCCACCTTCTCCTCCACCTTCATAGGTACTTTCGATGTGGACATAAACACCCATTGTCTCTTTATCAGGATTACTTCTATCGGTGATTTTCATCTCCCCGTCTGCACCCTCGTAAAGTACACCCTCCTCAAAGGTTTCTACGGTGTCTTCTCCTAGATTTGACAATATGATAATACCAATCAAAGTAATAATGATTCCAAGTCCAATAACGACCATCGCTATTTTGTTCATGATGTTTTATTTCATTCCTCTATATAAGTTAGCTTCAAAATAAATTTTTGAATCATCATAATAGATTGTTCCGTTCCATGAGTTCCGTCAGATAATCTTTGTTGGTGTAGATTGTCCCCCATAGCGCAAAGATTCCCAATGAGATGAAGATTCCTCCTATTTTTCTCTTCTGCAGACAGTCATCTCGATCTGCAATAGACCCCAGATCCATGTATTGTTGGCAACTTGTAATCTCATAAGTCTTGTCATTCAGGTGCGAGGTATAATCCTCTGTTGCACTGTTCCAGAAGGCCAGACCAAAGATGATCAGACTGATTCCCAGTGTGGCCCCTATCACTAATTTCCAATAATT
>DAXQ01000020.1:1480-15081 GCA_002506485.1 Euryarchaeota archaeon UBA136
CGCAAAGATTCCCAATGAGATGAATATTCCTCCTGTTTTTCTCTTCTGCAGACAGTCATCTCGATCTGCAATAGACCCCAAATCCATGTATTGCTGGCAACTTGTGATCTCATAGGTCTTTTCATTCAGGTGCGAGGTATAATCCTCTGTCGCACTGTTCCAGAAAGCCAGACCAAAGATGATTAGACTGATTCCAAGTGTGGTCCCTATCACTAATTTCCAATAATTCTCAATTTCCACGGTATTCAGAAAAGGAGTCCCCTAATAATTTTTTCTCCAATGGAAAAAATTGCTTTCAGAACATTATAGAATATAAACATTACATTTCCTCCCCTAAATTTAGGAAGATGACATTCTTTTTCTCTTTAGCTTCAAAACTGGATTGTAACTGTTGTAGTTCGGTTTCCCTAATCTCGGCACGCTTTTGTTCTTCCTGTTCTTCTGAGATATCAATGGTCAGCATAGCTACCAAACTGGTCACTACTAGAGCGCCAATAGCTATGATAATAAGATTCATATTTTATTCCTCAATTTAGTTTTGGTTTCAGAATAAGTAGGCCAAGATAGGTAACACAATAATTTCCCAAGGAAGAAAAACAACAGCAAACTTCAGGTATCCAAGCATGGTACAAACTAGAAGTAGTTATATATAAAGTTAACGGTAAAAAAGTTATATTATATTATTGCTTTTTAGAGGATATATTTACAAATGTTCTACTTGGACCAAAATCAATCAAAAGGTGGGACACAAAATCTTCCGGAATTTTGCATTGACATATCCATAATATACAAGAGCCTAGTGACGATAAGTGGGCAAAGGACATTGCTTGGTCATAGGGGCCGGGGTCAGTGGTCTTTCATCCGGGATCCGGCTTCTGGAAAATGGTTGGAAGGTGACTATCTGGTCTACTGAATTCTCACCTAATACCACTTCTGATGTGGCCGCCGCACTTTGGTATCCCTTTCTTTCCGCTCCCATAGAAAGAACGGATGCTTGGGGCTCCAACACATATAATGTTTTGAAGGAACTAGCTGAGTTACCAGATACCGGTATCACAATGACCCAGACATACGAATATTTTAGGGATTCACAACCTGATCCTTCCTGGAAGGACACTGTTGATGGTTTTAGAAGGATATCAGGTAATCTTCCTGGGGATTATGTGGAATGTTTTTCCTTTGTGACCTCTGTCATAGAAATGCCCATCTATCTTGGCTGGCTGTTATCCAGATATAACTCTCTGGGGGGAAGACAGTTCAGAGAAAGATTAGCGATTTTCTTAACTTGCCTGCAGATTTCGAGGCAGTTGTGAATTGTACCGGTCTTGATTCTAGGGATTTACTGGGTGATAATGATGTATATCCTATAAGAGGCCAGATAATCCGTGTCAGGCTGGACATAAAGGAAATGCACTTGGATCAGCAGCATGAAACTCTCACCTACATCGTGCCAAGGGCAAATGATATGGTCTTAGGGGGTGTTGCACAGGATGGTAATTGGAATTTAGAACCTACTTCCAAGGACCGTGATTTTATACTTCAGAAGTGTAGTAATATCATTCCAGAACTTGAGGGTGCAGAGATAATAGAGGATCTGGTTGGCTTACGTCCGGGAAGAACTGAAGTGAGGTTGGAGAAGGAACATATCCAGGACCGTCCTTTAGTTCATAATTATGGCCACGGGGATTCAGGGGTAACCCTTTCTTGGGGTTGTGCAGATGAGGTTGTGGAGTTGGTCAATGGCGGATAAACGTGGAACCCACGATTATGTTGAGGATCTTCGGAATGCAGAGGTTCTGGTCTATATCAATGGCAAATTTTATCCTAGGCAGGATGCCTCGATTTCGGTCTTTGATAGCGGTTTTCTTCTCGGTGATGGTGTATGGGAAGGGATTCGTATGCATAATGGCAAATTCCTTTTTCTAGAACAGCATCTGGAAAGGCTGTTCTGGGGCGCATCCCAGATTGATATGGATATTGGGAAGACAATGGAGGAGATCATCTCTATCCTGTATGAGACTGCAAAATTCAATAAGATGGAGAGTGGTGTCCACGTCCGTCTGATAGTCTCGAGAGGCGTGAAATCAACTCCTTATCAGGATCCAAGTTTCACAATTTCTGAACCCACTATTGTTGTAATCCCTGAGTACAAGGTCCCATCTCTAGAAACACAGTTGAATGGAATAAAATTGGTGTCAGTGGATATTATCCGGGGTTCGACCAATATTCAGGATCATCGAATCAATAGTCTGAGTAAGTTCAATTGTATCCAGGCATGCATAGATGCCAAGAGAAAGGGTGGTGATGAGGGACTGATGCTGGACCCTCATGGCTACGTCTCAACATGCAATTCCACACATTTTTTTATGGTAACCGATAACGCGGTCTGGACCTCAACTGGTGAATACTGCCTGAAGGGCGTGACAAGACAGAATATCATTGATATCTGTAAGGCCCATTCCATACCTCTCTACGAGAGAAATTTCACATTGGCTGATGTTTATGATGCTGATGAGGCCTTTGTTACTGGGACCTTTGGGGGTGTTGTCCCAGTTTATGAAGTCGATGATCATGAACTGTCGGTACTTCAGAATGGTTCTGTGGTCAAGATCTTGCAATCACATTACAATGATTTGGTTGAACTGGTGAGTTTGTCTTGATCAGAATCGCAATGTGGTCTGGTCCTCGTAATATTTCTACAGCTATGATGCGTTCCTGGGGGAATCGGGCAGATACTTTTGTGATAGACGAACCTTACTATGCCTACTATTTGAGCCAGAATGACTTGCAGCATCCAGGCCGTGATGAGGTTCTGCAGGCTGGGGAATTGGATTCAGGAAAAGTATCTCGTGGTTTGGCCCATGATACTAGTGGTTCCTGTTCAATCTATTACCAGAAGCACATGACTCACCATCTTCTGGAATCAATCAATCGGGATTGGATGGAATCCGTTACGAATTGTTTCTTGATTAGGGATCCCAAGGATATGATCATATCCTATCACAAGGTCTATTCGGATATTACCAGTAATCTCCTGGGTTTATATCAGCAAAAGGAAATATTCGAACATGTCAAGAAGATGACTGGGGAGATACCGCCTATTATAGATTCCAAGGATGTTCTGATGAACCCCGAAGAGATACTAGGTAAATTCTGTGACAGGATTGGTGTCGTCTTTTCTGGAGAAATGCTGAGCTGGTCCAGAGGAGCCAGAGATACAGATGGTAATTGGGGGAAATATTGGTACAAGAATGTAATGACTTCCACGGGTTTCAATAAATATGTACCCAAGACGGAAGAGGTACCTGAGAAATATCTAGCTCTTTATGAGGAATCCTATAAACTTTATCAAGAGCTTCACAAACTGAGAATAAGATAGATGTCCAGTATCACACCTAGAGCATTTTATTTTTTGAGTTGGATTATTCCCATCTCTGTTATTATTGGGAATTATGTAGGCGATATCTATGTTGGCACGGCGACCTTTATTGGCCTAGTTGTCTTCCCCGTCCTTGATCTGATTTTAGGAGACGGTAAGGATAGAACTCCTGAATCTACTAGCCCTCATTTTTTCGATTTTATCCTTTACGGACATGTGTTCTTTCAATTTATTGCAATTGCTAGTTTCTTTTATTTCATCCAGTCCAACCCTGAGATGAATCTGCTGATTCTTGCCATCCTTTCCACAGGTTTCGGTACTGGAATCTCAGGAATTGTAGTTGCCCATGAGTTGATTCATCGCAAGGGACTGCCAAGATTCCTTGGTCATCTGCTTCTTTGGACGACGACTTATCTGCATTTTGAGAGTGAACATGTACGTAGTCATCACCGATATGTGGGAACGGAACTTGATCCTGCCTCTGCCCGTGCAGAACACGGCCTTCAATATTTCGTATTGACTACAGTCCCTCTTCAATTCATTTCATCGTGGAAGATTGAGTCTGAACGGAGTAATTCGTTCTGGTTTCATCGGGCATCATTGTATTTACTGATAGAGATTTCTACTTTGGCCGTGTTGTACTATTTCATGGGGTCAACAATTACGTTCGCCTTTATCGGTCAATCGGCTGCAGCAGTTTATCTTCTGGAGTATGTTAATTACATTCGTCACTGGGGTCTGAGACGCGGTGTCAAGGACAGGGTCACGGCCCAAATTAGTTGGCAATCAAATGCTCGACTGAGTCGTTACGTGTTAGTTGAATTAACTAGACATTCAGATCACCATCTTTTTGCAAATAGACCTTATCAGTCGCTTCGTTCACATGATGATGCACCAACTTTGCCCGGTGGGTATTTTGCTTGTTTTTACCTAGCCCAGATACCTCCCATCTGGAAAAGAGTGATGTCCAAACACTTACCAGCCTAAATTAATAGTTAATTTATATCGGTCACTAATATCAATTATGGGCAAGGCAGTAACACTAACAAATATCAAGAAATATCGGAAGGATTTCAATTCTAGTTCAACCGCTAAATTATCTATGAATGCAGCTACTAGGACCGATGTTAGAAAACTTGCAATGAACTGGGATACTTTTAGACAGATCGATCATACCTTCTCAAACAAGGTATCTGGAGAGCTGAAAGCTACTAGCCAGATGAGGAGTGGAAGATGCTGGGGTTTTGCTGGCCTTAATCTATTGAGAGTCTATCTAGGTCGAAAGTACAAGCTCAAGAATTTTGAATTCTCTCAGAATTATTTTATGTTCTATGATAAACTGGAGAAGGCTAATTATTTTCTTGAGAATATCATTGAGACTGTAGATGAAGCAGGCGACAGTCGATTGATTATGCATTTGCTTTCCTCCCCGGTTCAGGATGGTGGTCAGTGGGATATGTTCGTCAATCTGTTGAAGAAATATGGCACAGTTCCCAAGAAGGTCATGGCCGAGAGTCATCAGAGCAGCAACTCATCTCAGATGAATAAGTTGGTTACTCGAAAACTTAGAGGGTTTGCCAGAGATCTGAGAACAGCCCATACAAAGGGAAAATCATCTTCTGAATTAAGGAATATGAAGGATGACATGCTATCTACAGTTTATCAGATGTTATGTATTAGTCTTGGGACGCCCCCCCAGAAGTTTGATTGGTCTATACGGAATAAGAAGGATAAATTCCAAAGATTTACGGATCTTACACCCAAAAAGTTCTATGAGGATCATGTTGGTATAGAACTGGATGATTTCGTTTGTCTGATAAACGACCCTCGCAGGTTCACAGATTATAACAAAACTTACACAGTCGAGTATCTGGGCAATGTACATGGAGGTAACATTATTCGTTATCTAAATTTAGAAAATGATGATTTAAGAAAGTACACTATCAAATCAATCAAAGCTAATGATCCCGTATGGTTTGGTTGTGACGTCGGTAAATTCTTTACACGTGAATTCGGAGTAATGGACATGGACCTGTTTGAATTTGATAGGTTTTATGGTACTGAATTCAATATGAACAAGGCTGAGCGCCTGGAGTATGGTGATAGCGTTATGACTCATGCTATGCTGTTCACAGGCGTGGATCTAAAGAATAACAAGCCAGTAAAGTGGAGAGTGGAGAACAGCTGGGGAGCTGACCACGGAGAGAAAGGATTCGACATTATGTCTGACTCATGGTTTGGTGAGTTCATGTACGAGGTTGTTATACACAAGAAACATATTACTAAGAAATTGGCAGAATTATATGATATGGAACCAATTAAACTCCCACCTTGGGACCCCATGGGTTCGCTGGCCCATTAATCCATAAAGGTTATTTTTATAGCCTATTCCATATCGACTTGAATTAGTTATGAGCTACGTCAAGGATGCATTCAATTTGGTAAAGCAGAGGGACCCCGATCAACCAGAATTCCATCAGGCAGTATGGGAGGTTTTGGAAACTCTTGAGCCGGTTTTTGAATTACATCAGGAGTACAGGGATGCTCGTATTCTAGAGCGTTTGACTGAACCAGAAAGGATAATCACTTTCCGGGTACCATGGGTGGATGACAAGGGTCGTGTTCAGGTCAATAGAGGTATGCGGGTTGAGTTCAACAGTGCTATAGGACCTTACAAGGGAGGTCTGCGTTTTCACCCTAGTGTAAATCTGGGAATAATCAAATTTCTGGGATTTGAACAGATATTCAAGAATGCTTTGACCACTCGCCCTATCGGTGGTGGGAAAGGTGGTAGCGACTTCAATCCTAAAGGAAAATCAGATATGGAGGTCATGCGCTTTTGCCAATCCTTTATGACTGAATTATTCCGTCACATAGGTGCTAATGTTGACGTTCCAGCCGGCGACATAGGTGTCGGTGGCAGGGAAATTGGGTTCCTTTTTGGTCAGTACAAGCGATTGACCCGGAAGTGGGAAGGTGTCTTGACTGGTAAGGGATATGGATGGGGAGGTTCTCTGATCAGGCCCGAGGCGACAGGTTACGGCCAGGTTTATTTCCTGAGAGAGATGCTTGCTTCCAAGAAACAGAAGATTAAGGGTAAGGTTTGCACGGTCTCAGGTAGCGGTAACGTTGCTCAGTTTTGTGTGGAAAAAGCCATCAGTTATGGTGGCAAGGTCGTTACCATGTCAGATTCGAGCGGGTACATTTTTGATAAAGATGGAATTGATGAGGAGAAATTGGCTTGGGTTAAGGACCTTAAGAATAATCGAAGGGGTCGTATCAAGGAATATGCCTCCCAGTTCTCAGGTTCCAAATATCATGAGGGCAAGAGACCTTGGGGTGAGAAATGTGATGTAGCTTTGCCTTGTGCCACTCAGAATGAGCTTGAGGCAGAAGGTGCAAAGAACTTGGTCAAGAATGGTTGCAAGGCAGTTTGTGAGGGGGCTAATATGCCTACTTCACCTGAGGCACTGGAGATTCTCCTTGAGGCAGGAATTATGTTTGGACCAGCGAAGGCGGCCAACGCTGGAGGAGTTGCTGTATCTGCATTGGAAATGTCTCAGAATGCAGCCTTTGAGGAATGGACCCGTGAGCAGGTTGATGATAAACTGGATCAGATTATGACTGGAATTCACAAACAGTGTTCTGATGCGGCAGCCAAGTATGGGGACAAAGGTAATCTGGTAATGGGTGCTAATATTGCGGGTTTCCTGAAAGTTGCTAACGCCATGATTGATCAGGGCGTAGTGTGAAACAAAAAGCCACAATCGCTCTCTTTCTGGTTACAATTGTCTGGGGCTGGACCTTTGTCTGGCTCAAGAATGCGCTTGATGCCTCGGCTCCATATACCACTGGCAATCAGACGAACATTGTAGCTACGTTGTTCGTTACTTTGAGATTTAGTATAGCCGTTCTTCTGTTTTTCCTGATTTTTCCATCTATCCGGAAAGAGATTAGGGGATTCCAGGTTTGGCATGATGGTATGATCTTGGCCCTTCTGATGACTGGAGGATTTGTTTTCCAAATGATTGGTCTAGAAGGCATATCACCTGCTGTTTCCGCCTTCTTGACAAGTTTGTATGTACTTTTCACGGCCCTTATCCTGGCGTGGCATGCTGGAAAATTGCAAAGTCGGGTCTTGCTTGTCGGAGTGGTACTTGCCACCTTCGGGGCCGGATATATCCAAGGTCCACCCGAACTTCATTATGATATCGCAGAATGGTTGACCATTCTATGTGCATTGATGTTCGCAGGTCATATCATAGCTACTGATATTGTTACTAAACGTGTATCTCCAATTGGTGTTACTTTCACTTCGATTACTCTTTCAACTTTAATGTGTATTCTACTCTTCGACGTTTTTCTTTTCCGGGATGTAGGGCAAGTCGATATTGTTGGTCTAGTGGCCGAAAAAGATTTTCTTTATCCACTACTACTATCTTCCGTCTTTGGAACCTTTGGAGCATTGTGTCTGGTCAATTATTTCCAGAAATATCTTGATCCTGTCCGGGCTGCGATTCTTTACGCCCTGGAACCTGTGTGGGCTACTCTATTGGCCATAACTTTTGATATGACTGAATTCTCATTCTGGTTGATACTGGGTGGCAGTTCTCTCTTGATTGGAAATCTGGTTGCTGAGTTAGGTAATCAAAGTGTCTCAGAATAACGTCTTGAGACTTCAGCCCAATTTACGACATTGAAGAAGGCGTTGATGTAATCCCCTCTCAGGTTCTGGTAATTCAGGTAATATGCATGCTCCCAGACATCACAACCCAGAATTGGGGTTTTACCATCACATCCGCCATACTTCTTTTCCATGAGTGGGTTATCCTGATTTGCAGTGGAACATACAGATAATTTGCCTTTGGAGGAGCATACCCATGCCCATCCAGAACCAAACCTTGTCATTCCTGCCTTGTGGAATTCAGCCTTGAAATCATCCAGATTTCCAAATGCATCTAGGAGAGCACTATTCAGTTCAGAACTCATCTTACCACTTGCAGGCCCCATAATCTCCCAGAACATGGAATGGTTGTAATGTCCACCACCATGGTTTCTTACAGCTCCTCTTTGGGCTTCAGGTACAGAATCAAGGTCTGTAATGAGATCCTCTACTGATTTTCCTTTTAAGTTCTTTGCAGCTTCTACAGCTCCGTTTAGCATATTCACATAGGCTGCATGATGTTTGTCATGATGAAAATGCATGGTCTCTTCATCAATATATGGTTCAAGTGCGCTATATCCATACGGTAAATCTGGTACTTTAAATGGCATAATTTCTCCTCAATAAGGCAGAATAGCGGTCTTTATTATGTTTGACTATTCAATATCTTCTTTCATTATCAGCCGGGTTGGATAGGCTAACTTGACATCTTGTTCTTCGAACTGTCTTAGAATTTCTTTAACATAGTAAGATTTGGTTGATCGCATTAGTGGAGCATTAGGAACATAATATCTTATTTCCATTATAACTTCTTGGTCACCAAAGTCCCTCAAAACGATCTGAGGTGGTTTTGGCTTTTCTTGACAAATATCTTCGTGACTTTTAGCAATAGCTTCTACAATTTTTTCTCCCCTTGATACATTGTCCCAAGTTGGTACTAATCCTAATCTAATTCTCACTCGAAGCATTCTGTCATCTTTATGGTTAAAATTAGCGATAGTATCTTTCGTTAATAGTTTGTTTGGTATAGTTAGAAGGACACCATCTGTTGAACGTACTCTTGTAGTCCTGAGACCTATTTCAGTTACATCTCCCCAGCTTGAATACAGACTTCCAATCCTCTTTGGGAGTAATATTCGATCACCCTCTCTGAGTGGTCTGTCTATCATGAGAAAGATACCTGCGATTATATTCTCTATAGTATCCTGAGCGGCAAATGCCATTGCTAAACCGACAATACCAAGTGCTGCAACAATTCCCGTGACATTAACTCCTAATTCGTTTGCAGCAGTCAGTATAACCACGGCCCATAGCGTTACGCTTGCAACTCTAAAGAGAAAATTTTCAATTCCCTGGTCAAGATAATCATATTTATCGAAGACGCGTTTCAAGTATCTTAATATGAGTTTTATTACGGGAATTCCAATAACCAGTGTAAGAAGTGCGGCTACGGGTCCCAAGGCAACTAATTCTGATGCACACTCATAATTCGGTGCCAATTCATTCGGGAAGTTATCTATACAACTCATACTACATTTCATTGCGACCCCTTTAAGAAATTTTCTTTTTAGTCATAAGTCTTTAAATCAGCATTATTATGTCCTCATCAGATAACAATGGATATCTCAAAATATCGTAAGGATTTTCCAATTCTGAATGTGGAAGATGGACCTACCTATCTCGATAGTGCTTGCATGACTTTGCGACCTCAAGTAGTGATTGATGCAATCAATGAATATTATACGAAATATCCAGCTTGTGGAGGCCGTTCAGTCCATAAATTGAGTTGGCAGGTTACAGAGGGGTTTGAGATGGCTCGGGACAGTCTTCGCAGACTGATGGGGGCCGAGAAAACATCGGAAATAGTATTTACTAAAAATGCTACAGAAGGAATGAATATGGTCGCCAATGGTCTTGGCCTTGGTAAAGGTGATAAAGTTCTGACCTCTGATAAGGAACATAATTCTAATGTGGTACCGTGGCATCATTTGGCAAAATACAAGGGAATCAACTATCAGGTAGTGCCTGCCAAAGACAATTACTTTTTTGATCTGGAGGCATTGAAGGAAATGATTGATAGCAATACCAAGCTGGTGAGTTTTGTTCATACCTCAAATTTAGATGGCAACACCAATCCGGCCAAAGATATTATTGAGATTTGTCACGACAAAGGTGTCAAAGTGATGATGGATACAGCCCAGTCAGCACCTCATAAGGAGTTGAATGTCGTGGATCTGGATGTTGATTTTGCTGCAGCTAGTGCTCACAAATTCTGTGGACCCAGTGGCATGGGATTGCTTTATGGGAAGTACGATGAACTAAAGGAATTAATTCCAACATATGTTGGAGGTTCTACGGTCGTTAGTTCTTCGTATGAGGGTTATGAGTTGTTGCCACCACCCTCTTGTTTTGAAGCAGGTCTACAGGATTATGCTGGAGCAATTGGGGCTGGAGCTGCAGCAGAATATGTAATGGGCGTTGGTCGGGATAATATTAGTAAACATGAGAATAAACTCAATGTTCAGTTGACCAAAGAACTGGAAGGCCTAGATGGCTTATCAATCGTCGGCCCGGATGTTTCCCAGAGAGGAGGCATATGTTCTTTCAATTTAGAAGGGTGGGATCCAACTGGTGTTGCTATGCACTTGGATGAAAAATACAATGTTGCAATCCGAAGTGGAATGCATTGTGTTCATTCATGGTTCAATTCACGAGGCATTGATGGTACTGCCCGTGCGAGCATTTACTTTTACAATAATGAACAGGACGTGACCGCCTTTACAGATGCGATAAAAGATACGCTGAGTGGTTGATGCCAGATTATCCACTAGCGTCTTCTGAAACTGAATTGAATTTTGGAGCAACGAGGTACTCATCCTAGGATTTCCCACCTTATCGATATGTTCCAGGTTTGCACCCCCACCCCACCAACAGTCCGGATGGCCATAGTTACGGTGAAGAAGATGAAGAATCTGGAAAATGGGACTCTGAATTATGGAAGGGCAATCATGGATATCTGTTTGGAATAGACCTATACAATTATCATTACTATTGGGAGGCCCATGAAGCGTGGGAAGGATTGTGGATTGCATCTGTAAGGAACAGTAGTGAACATAGATTTCTTCAGGGTTTGATCAAGCTTGGAGCAGCTCTGTTAAAGATAAGGATGGCTGAGTATGAGATTCAGGATTTGATAGGTGCTCGTAATCTGGCCCGTTCTGGCATCGATTTGCTATCTAAAGTGGGAATTGACCAATTTATGGGATTGGATATTCCTAAGTTCCTAAAAGCTTACCAGGATTTTGTAAATCCTATTTATGATAACAAAATCCCAGTTATTAACCGAAAAACCCCTCGCATTGATCTTATGATTTGATTATTGGCAATTTTGGACTAGAACTCGAACACAGCTTTTTTTAGAGCCCTTTTTTGAGCGGAATGTATGTTTTTACAGAAAATTGGTGAGACTGTCACCAAGAAGCCTTTGGCAATGGTGGTTGGTGTAATCGTAATCACCATCCTTATGGTTGCTCAAATAGCTCTTAATCCACAGGATGGAACTGTAAGTCAGTCCAGTTTTTTTCCAGACAATGAGGCCATAAGCGCCCTCGAGGATATAGGAGACAAATTCTCTACGGAATATCCGGTCGACATTCTGGTCTATAGTAAAAACGATGATATCCTCACCTCGGACGCATTCGTGGAGATTCTGGAAATTGAAATTGGACTGATTGGGAATGAACTGGTTGCCAACAATTCCCTGACACCCTCGAATCCGAGTACGGATATTGTTGCCCTTCCCAACTATCTGGCACCTTTTGTCGGGGGAGACGCTTCGGATCTGCAGCAGTTGAAAGGCATCTATGCCGATAAGACGGACCAGGAGATAAAGGACGCATTCAATGCCGCCAGCCAGAATCCCATGCTGGCTGGAGCCGTGATAAACATCCTTGGAGAATATGACGGGGACAGTTCCGCCAAGGCGACCAAAATAACCATCAAGTTCGATAACAGCCAGAGAGAGGGAGAGGATACGGCCGAAGCATTCGACCGGATGGTCAGCGTCGAACTCGAGATGGACGACGTTGTCAAGGGAATGGAACTTGAAAGTGTCGAGGCCCACGCTCTGGGCCAGGCCGTTCTGGATGATGCGATCGATGAGGCATCCAATGAGAATACTGACCAGCTTTTCATGCTGGTAATCATACTAGTGATTGGCGTATTGTTGGCCACATTCCGCTCTTTTGTAGATGTAGGACTCACAATGTTTGCCTTGATGATGGCGATCATATGGTCTAACGGATTCGCAAGCTTGCTTCAATTCGAACCCAGTTTCTTTGCAGTGATAGTACCGATTCTGTTAGTTGGATTGGGTGTGGATTATGGAATCCATCTGGTAATGAGATACAGGGAAGAACTGGCCGAGGACTGGGACATAGACAAGGCCAGTTCCTCATCAGTCGTGTTCGTAGGCTCTGCGCTGCTACTGGCGACCACCACCACCATGGTCGGTTTCCTGTCCAACGTAGCTTCGGATATCACCCCCATAAAGGAATTCGGAATCCAGGTTGCGCTCGGCGTGCTCTCCGCATTCCTGATATTCGTCACATTCATTCCAGCCTGCCGGATACTGATCGACAGGCATTACGAATCCAAAGGGCAGAAACTTCTATCAGATACCAATGAAAAGATAACCAGGGGACGCAAAGAAGAAGGCGAACAGACCGGCCTTCTGGATCCTTTTATGACCATGGGAGCAACCGTTGCGTTAGAGAATCCGCAACGCGTTCTGGCAGTTGTAGCTGTTATCACTTTGATTACCGGATATGCGGCCATGGGAATCTCTACGGAGTTCAATTTCAATGATTTTCTTCCTGAAGAAGTAGAGATCACGGAACATTTTCACTATTTGCAAGATGAATTCAGCACCTCGAACGAATTCTCGTTCATCTACATAAACGGCAGTGTAGCCACCTTCGATGTTTTCAACCAGATCGACAGTACTCAGACCGAACTGTCGGATGGTGACAAATGGGTAAATCCCGACCAGTCAATGATGTTCTCTCCTTTGAACGGGATGAGGGACCTGGCCTCGAACAATTCGGCCCTGAATCCCTTTGATTTCTACAACGAGACTTTTGAGGAACTGTTCAACTCCCACGATGCCAATGACGACCTGGTACCGGATTCCGACGAGGGGGTCCGCGAGCTCCTGGACTGGATAATGATAGGCGATGGAACTCAGGTTCCTAATATGGTCTCGAATTTCATCTATTATGATGAAGAACTGGATGACTACACGGTCGCCTACATTCTGGTGAATACCAAATCGAAGAATGCCTATTTCTCAGAGGTCATAGAGGAACTAGAAAAAGATTCAGAAGGTCTGGAAACCCTGGAGACGGATGGCAAGGTCAATTCGGTGGTGGTCACTGGCGCTCCAGCAATAATCGATGTGGTGGTCAACACCATCAACGAGACCATGATGGGGTCCATTATCTATACCATAATCCTCTCTTTTATTCTTCTTACAGCTATCTTTTGGTATACGGACAAACA
>DAXQ01000021.1 GCA_002506485.1 Euryarchaeota archaeon UBA136
CACATTCCTATGGCTGGAGGTAAGAGGCTTCGGCCTGTAATGGCCTTGATAACCTGCGAAATGGTAGGAGGGAACTCGAATAATGCCATACCCTTTGCTGCTGCCTTGGAAGCAATACACAACTTTACTCTAGTACATGATGATGTAATGGATGATGACGATCTGAGACATGGAGTAGCTGCATGTCACACTATTTACGGGCTTTCAACAGCCATACTTGCAGGAGACACACTTTTCTCATACGCATTTGAAATGATAACCGACTGTGAAGTTAGCAGCGATATCAAATCCGACCTGATCCAGAATGTAGCATATACTGTTAGGAAAATTGCTGAAGGACAGCAGATGGATATTAATTTTGAACAGGAAGAAACCGTTAGTCCAGAAGATTATATGGAAATGATTCGGCTCAAGACCTCAATACTTTTTGGTGCATCAGCCTATGGTGGTGCACGTATTGGTGGCTCTGGTGAAAAGCAGGCTCGTGAATTGGAGGAAATGGCAACCAATGTCGGGCTTGGATTCCAGATCTGGGATGATTACCTTGATGCCACGGCCTCAGAACAGGTGCTAGGTAAGCCATCCGGATCTGATATTAGGCAGGGAAAAAAGACTCTACTAGTTATCGAAGCGTTGAATCGAACCTCAGGAAATGATCGGCAAAGGCTACTCGATATTCTTGATAATAAGGACAACCGTGATAGCGATGTACAGGAAGCTGTTCAAATAATGGAAAAATGTGGAGCGTTGGAAGCATGCCACTCACTAGCGAATGGGTATCTAGAAGGAGTATGCGACATATTAGCGAAATACCCTGACGGTGAAGCAAGGCAACTTTTCGAATCACTACTCGAGTACATGGTCACTCGAGGACACTAACCTAATCACGTAAATACAGGTCACAAATAGGCATGAAATGGGAGATTCTGAAGAATCTTGGACGTCGAGTGCAATTAACGAAGAACTGCGTAAAAAACTAAAAAATAGCAAGTCTATGCAAGTGCCCGGTCTTGCATCCCAGGCCTGTATTGCAACCAACATGCCTCCAAAAACAAACATTTCCTTCGACGGAGATGCAGGGGACAATCTGGCTGGATTGAATAACGGAAGCAGCATTGTGTTGAACGGAAACGCAGGCCGATTTGTTGGTAATGGGATGAGGAAGGGTGTGGTCATAGTTAATGGAAACTGTGAGGAAGGAGTAGGTCACTGTTCATCTGGAGGGACTATAGTCGTACAAGGATCGGTTGAGGGAAGCGCTGGACCCTCGATGAAAGGAGGGGATCTGATAATATCTGGAAGTGTGGGGGGAGATATCGCAACATGCATGAGTGGAGGAACTATTATTGTCTGTGGAGACGTGGGAGGATATGTAGGGAGGATGATGACTGGAGGGAGAATTTTCCTAGCAGGGGAATTTGATACTAATAAGCAATTGGACGTTAAAAATTCATCACCCAGCGACCTGAAAGTTGTCAAAAAAACCTTGCAAGAGTATGGGGTTGATCCTGAAGGCCTGAATTTTAAAACCGTTAACAGCAAACTACAAAAACCGAAAACTTCCAGAAAAACTGCCTACAATTCAATTTCAGAAACCCTGATGCTAGCGCCAGCAGTACTCAGTAAAAGACCAAGAACACCAGCTCTGGATAATCTTGAATTGTCGATATCTATTGGGATTAACAAGAAGGAACCATTGAATCTCACGATACCTCTACTTTGGAAAGGGACAAACGCCCCTGTCTATGCTGTGTGGCCCCTGAATGGAAAATCACCAGAAAACCTGGATTCAGCGAATATGGCAATAATTAATCTTACAGCAACTGAGATTAACCGAAGATTGGATATGAAACGACCTGCGGATTTAACCTTTGTAATCGAGTTGATTAGGCAGGCAACGTCAAAGAGAATACCCATAATGGTCAGGCTTCCTGCTGGAGACATCAGTAATGATCTTTCCGTAGTGTCAAAATCTGGTGCTGACGGAGTTATACTAGTTGGTGGTGAAATCCCAATCGAAGCTGCAATAACTGCCGCCAGAGGCTACAAGAACAGCATGACCATATTGACGGCTTGTCAAGAACTGAATTGCAGGAATGCTACCAAAATGATAGCTTTGGGTTCATCGGGTATCTTCTTGGAAAAAGAATGTCAAAACAAGGAATTGAACAATTTTGCGACGGAATTAGCTGAAACTGTTGGTTCTCTGGGAATCGGGAAAATATCGGATTTGGGACCGGAAAACCTAAGGACAAGCAATCAGGAAACTGCAGCCATGACGGGAGTTCCGTTGGCTGGCTATGATTCGGTTTTGCCAATGTGGAGGCATTGAATGGTGCGGGGAGAGGGATTCGAACCCTCGTACCACTAAGGACTAGACTCTGAATCTAGCGCAATTGGCCAGACTATGCGACCCCCGCTTAGGACTTACTTCATCTGAGATGAACGTATATAAGACCAACTTGAAACCGAGGTCAAAATAGCGGAAACTATCATCTCTCTGCTGTAATCAGCCCAACTCAGAGCTATAATAACCAATGATGCCAGACCGATGATACCAGCATAGAATTTAGCCTTGTCTGGATCCTCTGTGAAAAATGAATGTTTTTTACCTGACATGAAAAACCACATAGTGACATACACCATAGCTGAGATCAATATCGCTGTGGTAAATGCACCACTAGTATCTGCAATCTTCCCATCGCTAAGAACTGGAATATTCTCATAACCCATCCAGATAACTAACAAAAGATAAACTACAAGCAGGGTGTAGCCCGCTCCAGCGATAAGGTACAACCATCCTCGTAGAGACTCTCCCTCTCTCCACCCATATCCATCTCCATCTCCATCCCAATTCATAGAAGACGAAGACTCGGAGCTCTGATAAACAGAGTCTGACTCTCTTCTGACCTCATCTTCTGAAGATTCTTCTTCTATATCTTGTCCTGGCAAGGTTCCATCTATATCTGGGCCGTTCATTCTTCCTCTTTTAGTGGTACTATATTATGTCCCTTAAAATCAAATTTTACGGATCTTCTGACTAAACCTTTCAAGGTTAATGAACTAACATTCAACTCTTTAGAGATATCGTTAGCAAATGTACCATCCGAACCAATCATTTCAACAATCTTCGATTCAAGATCATTGAATTCTTTCTCGGTCATTAATACTACTGTCAGAAGCTCCTGGGCTTCATCAAAAGTTAATGATGTGGAAATCTGGAATGCATTATAGAAAGTCCGATAACTCTTTTCTGGGCGTCCAGTTTCGTCATTGACTTCCCATCTAGATTCTACAAGTTTGAACTTCTCAAAATAGGTTATAGCACCATGGGCACCCTGACCGTATTTCTCTATGAGGGCACTAATCATTGTCCATCCTTCTGATAATGTGGTCATCACATTACGTCTTTCTTCAGAATCTATTGCTCGGAAAAGTGCCACCAGCTCGGCCGGGTCATTAATGAGTTTTACGCGTTTCATCTTTGTTATGGCCCCATAATTAACAACCCTATAAAATAACCGTATGCCCTCTTCATTAGAGCTCGATTTCTCCTTCTAATCCACATTCGGAACACTGAATTTGCTGAGCTCCAGAAATATTTGGTATATCCATCCTAGCCGAACATTCTGGGCATTCAACCGTCATGGTCTCTGTTACAACCTCCTCCTTTACAGCCTTTCTCTCCCTCACTGGAGATACTTCGGGAACAAGGGATTCCATGTACGCTGCTCCCGTTGGGGCAGTCTTAGGTGGAACATATGGAATATAATCCTCACGCCGCATCATGTAAAAGGCCACAGCACCAATAATCAAGAGAACCAGACCGATTCCAGCTATTACTGGAGGAGTTGCAATCTCGGATATTGAACCCAAAGCATCTCCTGAAGAAGAGGAACTATCACCAGATGAATCGGGGATTGTTGGTTGAACTATCTCCACGGTACAGGTATCTCTTGTCACTAATCCATCATTGTCTGTGACCCGAACTACTACTGTGTAATAGGAATCTACAGGAGTACTATTGTAAGAATGAGTAGCAAATGAAGCTCCTTGGAAATCAACTGAATCAATATCTCCACTGGCGCTGTCGAAATCCCACTCATAACGAACGATTGAACCATCCTTGTCACTACCAATTGCGTTGAACAGTAAGTCCTGTTCCAAG
>DAXQ01000060.1 GCA_002506485.1 Euryarchaeota archaeon UBA136
TCTGCTCGGTGATAGAAGGTTGCATAGGTTGTCTCCAGATTTGCATTATCCCCTCCCCAAGCACGTAACGCCGACTGCTGAAGGGCTCTACCATATGAAAAACTCAAGGCCCAAGGGCAATCACCCATGGCATTCATTGCATTCAGGTGCTCAGTGGCTTCGGTTTCGGACTGTCCTCCTGAGAGGAAAACAATACCGGGAACGTCCTCAGGTACCGATGCTTTCAAACATTTGACGGTCATCTCTGCAACTGTGTTTATATCTCCCTGAACTGGGCAATCCTTGCCTGAAATAACCATATTGGGTTTCAACAAGATTCCTGGCAAGTATACTCCTTCATTCTCTAATTCTTCAAATACGGTTTTGAAAGTTTTTTCTGAGACTTCGTAACAGGACTCAATTGTGTGATCTCCATCCATCAAAACTTCAGGTTCTACAATAGGAACTAACTCAGCATCCTGACATGCTTTAGCATACTTTGCAAGCGCAGAGGCATTACCTCGAATACAATTATCAGTTGGAATACCCTCGCCAATCGTGATAACTGCGCGCCACTTAGCAAATCTTGCTCCAAGTGAATGATAACCTACACAACGATCATACAGCCCATCAAGACCCTTGGTCAGTTTCTCCGATGGTGAATTTTCCATAGAGTGTGCTCCTTTGTCAACTTTAATTCCAGGGATTACACCTTTGGATTCAAGAATTTCTGATAATCTTGTTCCTTCTTCCGTTTTCTGCTCCAATGTTTCTTCAAAAAGAATAACGCCTGATATGAACATCTCCATACTCTCTGTTTCAAACAATGCTTGCCGAAAGTCTCTACGATTCGCTTCTGTGTTCTCTTGACCGATTAGGGCCAACCTCTTACCCATTGTTGGAGTGCTTTCGTCGGCCGCTAAAATCCCCTTCCCTGACGAGACTATCGCCCTCGCCGTAGCTGCTAGTTTCTCCTTGTTCATAACCTTGTAAAACGGCCTGAATAAAACAATTAGGGATTACTTTTGGCCAATTTCCATTAACATATTCTGGAACCATGATTGGCTCGTGTCAAATTCCTTGCCGCCTTTGATTAATTGCAAATCGATTAATCCTAATTTGCCATCATTGTTATCATCTAAACCTACCAAACCGCTCTTTTCTTTCAATGCAAACTCTACAGCCATAAATGCCGATTTCTTAATCAAATCTAAATCTCTTTCACCTGGTTTTGCCGATCGGGCAAAATATCCACTTTTCTGAATTAGGGTCTTGTCAGCGCTCAATGCTTCCGCAAACTGATCCGCAAACCATTGTCCAGGATTAATCTCCTCTAGACGGACATGGCCAAAAGCATCACGTAGGACTTCTTTGCCTTGGGATTCGATTTCACGAACTATAGTATCCCTTCCTGCCCCTTCACTCAAAAATATGTTAACACAATCATTCTCGTCCATGCATTTACGTAGACGTGCTGATTCTTTCTGGAAATCAATGTCCATTTCAGGGACATAAATGGCGTGTACGTCCCATCTCTGTTTTGATATAAACAGTTCTGGAAGAAAATTCCTGTTTTTCAATGATTTACGGTATTCGTATGCTGTTGCTGCTGTAAGCCATCCACAATGACGGCCCATCACCTCATGGATAATCAACTGACGACGGCTAGTAGTATTCTCATTAGAAATATTCTCGAAGAATATGGCTCCCTGTTCAGCTGCCGTCCACGCTCCTAAAGTCTGTTTGACTGGAACAACATCGTTATCGACTGTTTTTGGCAAACCAACAACTGTGAGTTTTGTGTCAGATGATTCCAAATGTCTGGCTAGGGCTGCAGCCATGGAGTTTGTGTCATCTCCCCCGATAGTATGTAGGATGTCGATTCCATCCTTGGAAAGCTGCTGTGCCGCAACGTCCAGAGGATCCTGCCCCTCTGGAACATAGCCTTTTTTTACACAATCATCAACATTGGTCAATTTTACACGGCTATTTCCGATTGGAGTACCCCCAAAATTATACAACACTTCATGAGCTTCCTTTACTTTCTTGGAGAATTCTACCGTTTCACCTAGTAGGAGTCCGCGATAGCCATGCATATAGCCAATAATCTCTGCATTTGGGGACATCTCATTGTATTTCTCAATCAATCCCCCTATAGCTGCTGAAAGACAGGGTGCAATCCCTCCACTCGTCAATATAGCCACTCTTGGCATGAGGTGCGAAAGAGTCGGCATGTTAAAAATTACGGCCAAATTTTTTATTAAAGGGCTTTATATACTAATCCCTATAAAACATAACGGAAATAGTCAAGTGCGTGCTTGAATGGTTGAGAAGTGGAGGCGATTGCCGTGCTTAAACTACTATTTTTGGTGTTTTCAGAGTAGAATTTAAATAAACCACCTGACTGGCCAAAAGCTCCAGTATTCATTAGTCTAACGGTTAGAGTGTGGAAGGGCCTGTAGCTCAGCTAGGTAGAGCGTCCGGCTTTTAACCGGACGGCCAAGGGTTCGAATCCCTTCAGGCCCGCCAGACGTTTTGCTGGAAAGGAAACTGCATGAAATCGGGTAAAAGCGAAACAAACGCGGATTCTTGCCCCACTTAAAAGGAGAATGAAATGAATAATAATGCATTGTGGTTGAACAAGCTTGTACCGAAGCATGTCTTGCTTGATGATTCTGAAATTGAAAAGCGACTTAAACCTTTGCAAATAGAAAAAACACAACTACCCAAAATATTTCTGAAGGATCCGGCCCTGAAAGCTCTGGACCAAGAGGCAAAGCCTGGAGATGTTGTTGAAATTCACAGATTCGATGACCATGCAGGTACGAGTTTGGCTTACCGACTGGTGGTGGAAGAATAAACAACCGAGAATTAATCAAAGCGTTCTTCAAGAGCCGAAGTACGGCTGGGCCAAGTGCAGCTCTGGTCAACCATCAGTTAGGATCCTTCAATGACTTCTTGCCCCATGACAAAAACCCTGCACCCTGGATGCAGAGAGTGGTTGACAACATCTCTGTTGGTGCAGATGAAGCACGAAGGGGTGTTGTCCGACTTGAGTTGGGCGATCTGGATGTTATCATAGAACTCGGAAAGATACGGATTGGGCGGCCTATTGTTTATGAGGCTAATGGTTCTCAGACAGAATCAATCCCTATGATGGCCAGGTTACGTAATATGACCTATTCAGCTCCGATATATCTTGAATTTACAATTGTCGAGGAGGGGATGGAGATTGAAGAGGTCGAAGAAGAAATCGGGAATATGCCGGTCATGGTGAAGTCCATGCTTTGTAACCTGCACCGCCACTACCTTACAGGAGAAGGTTCAAGCGATGATGACTACAAAAACGCATTGAAGGTAAAAGGTGAGGATCCTCAGGACCCTGGTGGATATTTCATTGTAAATGGAACCGAGAGAGTTCTGGTGTGCTTGGAGGATTTAGCGCCTAATAGGGTCATGGTAGAGAGCGAACAGCGCTACCAAAGGCAGACCGAATTGGCAAAGGTCTTCTCCCAAAGAGAAGGCTTCCGAGCCCTGACTGTCGTTGAAAAGAAAAAGGATGGTATTCTTCAGGTCTCCATACCTGTAGCTTCTGGTCAAGTTCCTTTGGCCGTTCTGATAATGGCTTTGGGAATGGAATCTGCTGATGACATAATGCAAGCCATAACCAATGATCCAGAAATGCAAAATCTGATTTTGGCAAATATCGAGGAAATCCACAGTACAGAGGGAATCTATACCACACAGGAAGCTCTGGAGTATATGGAACGAAGATTTGCAGCAGGCCAATCCAAGGAATACAGGAAGAAGAGAATCAATTATATCCTAGATAACACCCTCCTACCTCATCTAAGCACCACTTATGAAGCGCGGCTCAAAAAGGCCGTTTTCCTGGGTCGGATGGCGCGAGAGGTTCTAGAGTTGAATCGTGGTCAAAGAAAACCTGACGATAAGGATCATTACGCTAACAAGAGACTCAAACTTGCTGGAAACCTGATGGAAGAATTATTCCGTTCAGGACTCCAGGCTTTACTTAATGACATGAAATACCAAATGGAACGTTCGTATTCCAAGAGAAAGGAGAATCGTATCCATCATGCCGTTCGTAGGGATGTCCTGACAAACAAAATAATGCATGCCATGGCAACCGGGAACTGGACGGGTGGAAGAGCTGGCGTTTCCCAATTGTTGGACCGAACTTGTAATATGGCAACTCTCTCACATCTTAGGAGAGTCATTTCACCGTTAACCCGGTCACAACCTCACTTCGAGGCACGCGACTTGCATCCTACACAATTTGGAAGGTTGTGTCCCAACGAAACCCCTGAGGGTCAGAATTGTGGGCTTGTCAAAAATCTGGCCTTGATGGTTGATGTCTCGGAGAATCTTCCCGATGCTCAGATACGAGAAATTCTTGATGAATTGGACATTCATTCAATCGAAGAAGGGGAAGCTCAATTAGGTAAAGTATACTTCAACGGCGACCTGATTGGGACCCATGAAGCTCCTGTGGATTTAGTGACGGAGATCAGGCAACGCAGACGAAAGAACATGATTAGTAACGTGGTCAACGTAAGGTATGATGATTCTCTGAATGATGTAATCATCAACAGCGACCCGGGCAGAATTCGAAGGCCATTATTGGTCGTAGGACGAAACAATAGGTTGAGTATCAAAGAACGTGATATCGACAGTATACAGCAAGGTAAGTCCGAATGGGAGGACCTCTTGAAAAAAGGACTCGTTGAATATATCGATGCCGAAGAAGAAGAAAATTGTCTAATTGCACTTAATCAAGACGATTTGGTGCGAAACAAGAAGACACACAAGTACTCTCACATGGAGGTTGACCCCCTGACAATCCTAGGTGTGGCTACCTCTAATGTACCGTTCCCCGAGCACAACTCCTCACCCCGATGTACTATGGGGGCAGGTATGTCCAAACAGTCATTGGGTCTGGGGCAGGCGAATTATCGGATTAGACCTGACACTCGTGGACATCTTTTGCATTATGCGCAGAGGCCTATGCTTCAAACGGAAGCGATGAAATACAATACTCTGAGAACTCGCCCTGCTGGGCAGAACATGGTAGTCGCAGTTATGTCATATCACGGCTACAACATGGAAGATGCTCTTATTTTCAACCAAGGTTCTATCGATCGTGGAATCGGAAGATCCACATTTGTTAGAACTTACATGTCAGAAGAAAGGAGATATCCTGGTGGACAGGAGGATCGCTTTGTTATTCCGGGACCCGATGTTAGAGGTGCCCGTTCCGAAGAAGCCTACTTCTATCTAGAAGAGGACGGCTTAATCTACCCTGAAATTGATTTGAACGGAAAAGAAGTGCTGATTGGAAAGACAAGCCCTCCACGATTCTTGGCCGAACCAACTGATTTCCTGAGTCCCCAAAAAGTGAGGGAGTCCTCATTGACTGTAAGACACGGTGAAAAAGGGACCGTAGATTCTGTGATGCTATCCGAAACCGAAAATGGGTCCCGGATTGCAAGAATCAGAGTGCGGGACCAGAGAGTCCCTGAAATGGGTGACAAATTCGCAAGTCGGCACGGGCAGAAAGGTGTCATCGGACACTTGGTCCCAGCTGAGGGAATGCCATTCACGGAACAAGGAATTACACCCGATCTAATCATCAATCCACATGCAATTCCATCTCGTATGACGGTGGCGCACGTATTGGAAATGATTGGGGGTAAAGTTGGAAGTATGGAAGGGCGTGCCGTCGATGGCAGTGCTTTCTCAGGTGAGAAAGAAAACGACCTTAGAACCAGTTTGGCTGAATTCGGATTCCGACACAGTGGAAGAGAGGTCCTGTATGACGGGCAAACAGGCCGTCGTATAGACGCAGAGATTTTCATTGGTGTTATTTATTACCAGAAATTACATCATATGGTCTCTGGTAAAATGCATGCCAGGTCCCGGGGTCCAGTCCAACTCCTGACGAGACAGCCGACAGAAGGTAGAGCTCGTATGGGCGGTTTAAGATTTGGTGAAATGGAACGTGATTGTCTGATTGCACACGGTGCAGCAATGGTAATCAAGGACCGATTGTTGGATGAAAGTGACAAAACGGTCCAATTTGTAGATAGTCAATCGGGGCATATCGGTTATCTTGACCGGAGAGGTGTTCTGTCATCCCCAATGGGTGACAATACATCGATTTATCCTGTTACCATGTCATACGCCTTCAAATTGCTGCTGGAGGAATTGAAATCTCTTGGTATCGCAGCCAGATTAAGGCTGGAGGACTTGTCATGAGGGAAATGATACCCAAGAAAATCGCGAAAATCGATTTTGCACTGATGGGGCCTAAAGAAATCCGTAAGCTGTCTGCTACAAAGGTCATAACTGCTGATACGTATGATGACGATGGATTTCCGATTCCGATGGGTCTCATGGACCTCCATATGGGTGTTATTGAACCGGGCCTGAGGTGTAAAACTAGTGGCCGTAAGATGGATGAGGATCCGGGTCACTTTGGACACATTGATCTGGCGATGCCGGTCATACATGCAGGATATTCAAAAACAATGAAGGATCTCCTAAACGCAACTCACCCAAGCTCAGGGCGGATTATGCTAACTCAGGACAGAATTGATCATTACAATGTGCAAATTCAGATGTTAATAGATTCGGAAGCAGGCACTACTGTTAAAATAGGTGGAATCACAAGAAGGGCGATTCGGGAAGCTGTAAAATCAAAGACTTGCCCACACTGTGGAGAAGAAAAAATCAAAGTCACCTTGGACAAGCCAACTACTTTCCGTGAAGAAGGTCGCAAACTAACTCCTAAAGAAATCCGATCGCGTATGGAAAAGATCCCTGACTCGGATCTGTTGTGTTTAGGGTTTAACCCTAAAATCACTAGGCCTGAGAATATGATTCTAACTGTCCTTTCGGTTCCTCCGGTTCCAATGAGGCCGTCGATTACCCTTGAATCTGGTGAGAGATCTGAGGATGATCTCACACACAAACTAGTAGATGTTCTGAGAATCAATCAGCGTCTCAGGGAAAACCGTGATGCGGGAGCCCCGCAACTCATTGTTGAGGATCTATGGGAATTACTACAATACCATATTACGACTTATTTTGATAACCAGACTGCAGGTATCCCTACCGCCAGACATCGTTCGGGAAGGCCATTGAAGACTATTGTTCAACGTCTCAAGGGTAAAGAAGGACGATTCCGTTCGAACCTCTCTGGTAAACGTGTTAACTTCTCAGCTCGAACCGTGATTACACCTGATCCTTACCTGAGCATAAATCAAGTAGGCGTTCCTGAGCTTGCGGCTCGTGAATTAACAGTCCCAGTTAGAATTAACATTCACAATCTGGCTTTTATGAGAAACCTGATTAAAGAAAACTTTGATCCTTCAGACCCCGAACAGTACATCCCTGGAATAAATTACATGATTAGACCTGACAGTCGAAGAGTGAAATTAACCGATGAGAACTGGGAATTCAATCATGAAAGGCTGGAACCAGGTTTCATAGTTGAAAGGCACCTCATGGATGGTGATATTGTACTGTTTAACCGACAACCCAGTCTACATCGGATGTCGATGATGGCGCACGAAGTTCGTATCATGAAAGGCAAGACTTTCAGAATAAACTTGTGTGTTTGTCCACCTTACAATGCAGATTTTGATGGTGATGAAATGAACCTCCATGTCGTGCAGTCGGAAGAAGCTCGTGCCGAGGCAAGGATACTGATGCGAGTCCAGGAGCATATACGTTCACCTAGGTTCGGAGGTGCTGTGATTGGAGCTATTCACGATCATATTACTGGAATGTTCTTACTCACTCACGGAGAGGCCAGTTACGACAGAGATCAGACTGTCCGAATTCTGTCTCGTGTAGAATACAAGAAAGACCTTCCAAAACCTGAATATCCAAAAGCCAAGGGCGGACCGCGGTGGTCTGGAAGACAGATTTTCTCAGTTCTTTTGCCTGATGACATGAACCTGAAATACAATGCTTCCGTTTATTTCGCGGAACGCACATTGGAAGAGAATACCAAATTAGACATGATTGTTGAAATTGTGAACGGACAGATGATTAGGGGGCCTGTGGATGGTAACTCTATATCGGCCTTCAAAGGTAGGATTCTCGAAGATATATCAAGATTGAAGGGATCTGATGCCGCAAGGGACTTTATCGATAAGGTCACTAGACTGGCAGTTGGAGCCCTGATGGAAACCGGTTGCACCACTGGAATCGATGATGCTGACGTTCCTAAAGATGCATTAACACAAATTACTGTTGCCCAGATTGATGCTGTAAAAGAGGTTGATAAGCTAGTAAATGCCTATAACAAGGGTAAACTTCAACCCAGACCAGGAAGAAGTGTAGAAGAGACCCTGGAAGTAGAAGTCATGGGGATTCTGGGTAGGGTCCGAGATAAATCTGGAGAAATCGCAGGATGGCATTTGGGTATGGATAACTTCGCCGTGATAATGGCAAGATCTGGTGCTAGAGGTAGTATGTTGAACTTGTCACAGATGGCTGGATCTATCGGACAACAAGCCGTTCGTGGTGAAAGGATTTCACGTGGCTATGAGAAGAGGACATTATCCCATTTCAATCAGGGAGACCTAGGTGCAGATGCCAAGGGATTTGTAAGGTCATCTTACAAGAAGGGCTTGACTCCCACTGAATATTTCTTCCACTCCATGGGAGGGAGAGAGGGATTGGTCGACACTGCGGTCCGAACTTCCAGATCGGGGTATATGCAGCGCCGTTTGATAAATGCCCTAGAGGACCTCAGGGTCAAATATGACGGAACTGTCAGAAATACTGCTAATACAGTTGTCCAATTCACATATGGGGAAGATTCTATTGACCCGACAAAGAGTAAATTCGGAAATGCGATTGATATAGATCGATTGATAGAAGATGCCAAAGGAGGGAAATAAATGGCTCGTTTAGATACGATTCGAGCACTCGAAAGGCGTGGATTGGCCCCTGAGTTAGCTAAGAAAACAGTCGATTTGGGATATCAACTGGGCACTTTGAAAAAGAGTGGATTGAGAGAACTAAAAAAGCACTTCAACTACAAGGAAATCCTACAGTTGATTGACGTCTCCAAGAATAAGAAGATTGATCGAGATGAAATTGTTGCTAGGGCTCTAGAACAGGGAAACCTCCAAGATGAGCCGATAACTGCCGATCAAGCTCTTAGAAGGGTGGAAAAGAAACTGGGTGTTATCTGGTCATTACCAGAGGGCTATACTATCGATGGTCTGCAAACCCATATTTCCAAGAAGGGGCAGGTCCTGCTGGGTGTTGCTTTTCCAATAAACTCCAAACAGTTCCGCTACCCATTCAATGGTTATGTGTACCTAAAAACCAGAGGAATCTGCTACCAGTCTGTAATCTCGGAAGTCCTTTCTTTTGATAGGCCTGATATTCCTGAAGAGGATAATTTACTTCTTCCAGCCCACACGGAGGAACCTTATGTTACATTCCTCAGGATTGCAAGATTAATTGAATTACCACGTACCATCAGATTGGAGGAATTCCAAAAGATGGATGGAACGCAAGTCCGTTCTGCCCGGAATTATACACAGATTGAAGATGCCCTGGATCTTGAAAGGGAACGTCTTAGATTCGAGCAAGAAAAAATAGTTGCGGTCAAACTGTACACTGATATGGGGCTAAGTGAAAAAGTCTCTCTGGGTCTTTACGGGCACGGTATCTTCTTAGCTTCCCAAGTCGTTATTGCAACTGATAATGAACTACGTATGGCAGGTGTTCCTGCAACGAAAATTGCGAAATTCAGAGAAAAAGCTGCAGTGGCTACAGGAGCTGAATTGCAGAAACCTGTGTCTTCTAAAGATGTTGTTGTAGATGACAAATCTGGAACGGATGAAGGAGCGGTCAAGAAAGTCAACAAGTATCGTAGACAGGCGAACAAATTGGGAGAGAAGCTACCTGAGAGATATGCTGAGGAAATAGCACAACAAGCCGAGACTGAAAAACTTAAAAAGAACGCGATTGAGAATTTGGTTAAAGAATTCAAAAATCTTGACGATAAGGAAACTAAAGTGAAGCAGATAATTGCAAAGAAAGGCAGTAAGCTGCCTCAGGGAATAGTGCGGAGCATTGCAGAAAAATGCATAGCGCATGGGATGAAGGCAAAGCAAATCGAAAAGATTGTGCATGGGGCAATAGAACAGTATGAGCGTAATCGAATCGATGCGGCCGAAGCTGTGGGTGTAATTGCTGCACAGTCTATTGGTGAACCCGGAACACAAATGACCATGCGTACTTTCCACTACGCCGGGGTTGCAGAAATGAACGTTACTCTAGGGCTGCCACGGCTCATAGAAGTCGTGGATGCGAGAAGAGTGCCAAAGACTCCGATAATGGAAGTCTATCTCGAACCTGATATATCATCCCAGAAAAATAAAGCCCTTGAAATTGCTTCGATGATTGAGGCGAAATCGGTTTCTCAATTAGCTAGAATAAGCACTGATATCACTAACTTGAGGGTACTGGTTGAACCCAATGCCAAGGTCCTCAAAGCTCGGGGGATTCCCATTACGGAATTAGCTGCCCGAATCAAGAAGAAGGGACGGCTTAAACACAAAATGACCGTGGAAGCAGGCGTCATCATACTTGAGGAAGAAGATGTATCTTTCAAGAAGCTCTACCTGCTCGAAGATAAAGTCAGCCATCTCATGGTAGATGGTATTGGTAATATCAAAAGAGCCATTGTAAGAAAGGAAAATAACGAATTCGTCATATTTACAGAAGGATCAGATTTGAAGGCCATTCTGGAAGTGCCTGGTATTGATCCTATTCGAACCAGCACCAATTCATTACATGAAATTGCTGAGGTCCTGGGTATTGAAGCTGGAAGAATTGCGATTGCCATTGAACTTCACAAAACATTGTCCGAACAAGGTCTGTCCGTAGATCACCGCCATAATATGCTGGTATCGGACGTGATGACCAACACAGGTTCCATACAAGCGATTGGAAGACATGGAATATCTGGTTCAAAGGTCTCTGTTCTGGCCCGTGCGGCCTTCGAAATCACGTCCACTCACTTGCTACAGGCCGGGCTCACTGGTGAAACTGACGTGTTGGTAGGTGTCGCTGAGAATATCATTGTTGGACAGCCAGTCAATTTGGGCACTGGTGCAGTTAGTGCAATATACAAACCCCGAAAGAAGAAGGCTGGAGGCAAGTAGATGGACCTGAACAAGGCATTAAGGCTCGCTATCGACACCGGAGATGTGCACCTTGGTTCCAAACAATCCTCAAGAGCTGTGGACTCGGGGAGTGCTAAACTGATAATCCTAGCGTCAAACTGCCCAGAAGAGACCGTTAACTTTGTCAAAGGTGGAAAAACCCCGGTACACAGTTTCAGTGAGAACAACTCAGCATTAGGTGCTGCCTGTGGTAAGCCCTTCCCAATATCTGCAGTGGCTATCCTTGATGGGGGAAAGTCGGATGTTCTCACCTTGAAAGCAGATTAAATTATACCGAAGGTTTAAGGTCTCTTTCTATGCTGCGTCAGCAATGGATTTTCCAATAGATATCAATAGATTCAAAAAATTGGATTTATCCCTTGATAAAAGGCTATCAAACAAAGATCTTGATGGCCTAACAAAGAATATAGAACTTATGAGAGACGCGATTGTCGCGACGACTGCGTTCGCAAGAGCGAAAGGAATAGGTGGACACACAGGAGGCCCTTACGATATCGTTCCTGAGGTGATTGTCGTCGATGCTCTAAGAGATGGAGGTGTCACAATACATGATGAGTTTTTCGATGAGGCTGGCCATCGCTCAGCCCTGCAATATGTCAGAGGGGCAATAAGAGGAAAACTCGATCCCGAGAAACTGATGCATTATCGTGAATATGGGTCTGGATTAGCCGGTCATCCTGAACCTGAATTATTGGACTGTATTGACTTCTCGACGGGGAGACTAGGCCATGCAGCAGGACATGTCAATGGAGTGGCCATGGCGAATCCTGGGGTGGCTGTAGTCATGTTTGGCTCGGATGGTGCGCAGATGGAAGGAAATGATGCCGAGGCTGCGAGGTTAGCCGTAGCCAATAATCTCAATGTCAAGTGGATTATTGATGATAACAATGTTACAATCGCTGGACATCCTGGAGATTACATGTCTGGTTTTGATGTTGGTAAGACCTTAGAAGGTCATGGATTCAAGGTCTTTACTTGTGATGGTGAGAATTATGAAGATGTGCATAGTTCTATTGTAGAATCGCTCAAAATCAAAGGTCCGGCTGCTGTGATTTGTAAAAGAGTAATGGGGCCTGGAATCCCGGGGCTGGAAGGCACGAGTAAATTACACGATGTTATTCCTCTTGATACAGGAATAGAATATTTAGAAAATCGAGGTCACAAGAAAGCTGTCAAGATGCTTGAAGGAATTGCCGCAGAGCAAAATGCAATGCCTGCTATGGAATTCAAGGGATCTGGAGAGAAGGGTGCCTGTCGAAAGCAATTTGGAACGTCTGTAGCAAATGTCCTGAGAGAGATGTCGGAAAAGGAAAGGGGACGTGTTCACGCCTTTGACTCGGATTTGGAAGGATCTGTCGGATTGACTGCCATTAGAGAAGAATTTCCTGATTGTTTTACTAGTGCAGGGGTTCAAGAAAGGGGAAATTATCTGGCTGCCGCAGGCTTTGGTTCCAAAGATGGGAATCTAGGGATCTTTGCAACATTTTCAGCGTTTATGGAAATGGTCATCTCGGAAATCACGATGTCAAGACTGAATGAGGCCAATGTCCTAGCCCACTTCTCACATGCTGGTGTGGATAACATGTCAGACAATACGTGCCATTTTGGCCTTAACAATTTTTTCGCAGACAATTATGTAGAAGAGGGGAGCAGTACAGGTCTTTACTTTCCAGCTGATATCAACCAGATGGATGCTGTTATCAAGCGGATATTCCATGACCATGGGTTAAGATTTGTTTTCTCGAATCGTTCCAAGACTCCTGTAATCTTCAATGAACAAGGGCAGGATTACTATGGTAGTGGATACGAATTTACGCCCGGTGTAGATGAAATTATCAGAGATGGTGATGCGGGATGGATTATTTCATACGGCGACATGTTACATCGGTGTTTGCATATTGTTGAAGAATTCAGAGAGAAAGGAATCAAAGTTGGATTGATCAATAAGGTAACCTTGAATGCCGTGGATGAGGAAATAATGGAACGCATCGGAACGTCTCCGTTCGTGATGGTCATCGAGAGTCTGAATTCTAGAACTGGACTGGGTGTTCGCTTCGGGACTTGGTTACTAGAACGTGGTTTTTCACCAAGATATGACTACATGGGAACCACCAGACCTGGTAATTGTGGACAAAAAGAGCAGATTCTACATCAGGGCCTTGGCGCCGATGCTGTCAAAGAAAAATTGTCTACTTTCTTATAGAACAAATATCTAGGATTGGTATGGCAATGGGTTTTCCTGCTCGGGTTTTTGCAATCATACTGAGAATTTCTCCCGGCCGCGTCCGTAATTGGATGTGGAGATGGTGGTACCAAAGATTAGCGAAAGCTCATGAAAGGGCAGATTTCCGCTTTATGAATTACGGTTACAAAGATGAAGAAAAACTGAAATTATCCAAAGAAGATGAACCAAATCGACTTTTCATCCAGTTATACAACATGAATATTCGCGATGTGGATCTGAAGGGAAAAGATGTTGTTGAAGTTGGATCTGGTCGTGGAGGTGGAGCTTCCTGGATTGCCAAAACATATGGACCAAAAAAATTAATTGGTTTTGATTTTTCCAAAGAGGCTGTGAAACTTTCCAATGAATGGTACTCTTCACAAACGAATCTTTCTTTCAAAGAGGGTAACGCCGAGGCGCTTCCATTGGAGGATAATTCTCAAGATATGATTTACAATGTGGAATCGTCACATTGCTATGGAAATGTTGAAGCGTTTGTGAAAGAAGTTTATCGTGTACTTAGGACTGGAGGTAACTTCTGCTGGACTGATTTCAGAGATAAACCGACTATGGAAAAATTACATTGCATCTTTCAGGATTCGGGATTCCAAATTGTGTCAAAGAGGGAAATTACTTCAGAGGTTCTTGTGGCTTTAGATGAGATAAATGAAAGTAAAGTTCAAGGAATAAAAGAAAGTGTCCCAAGATCTATGAGAAAAAGTTTCGAAACTTTTGCTGGAGTTCAGGGAACGCCTGTTTATGAGGCATTCAAGGCCGGCAATTTGCATTATCACAGATATCTAATGGTTAAGCCTGAATAATCTAACTACTTCTTATACTGTAAACTAATCGTTGAGATATGAATGGTCGTACTTGCCTAATCACTGGGGCTACTGATGGAATAGGCAAGGAAACTGCTATTGGAATGGCCAAGAACGGCTATAATTTGATCCTTATCGGAAGAAACGAAGAAAAAGGAAAGAAAGTCTCTGATGAAATAAGAAAAATAGCAGATAGTATCGATATTGATTTTTTCAAAGCTGACCTAGTGTTGATGAAAGAAGTTTCAAGAGTTGCTGATGAAGTTTGTCAGAAATATGACCGAATAGATGTTCTAATCAACAATGTTGGAGCCTATTTTGCCTTCAGAGATGTTACGGAAGAAGGATTCGAGCGTACCTTTGCCCTGAACCACCTAGGATATTTCCTGATGACAAAGAAACTGCTGGATCTGGTTGAAGCAAGTGATTATGCCCGCATTGTGAGTGTATCTTCGAGTGCCCACTATGGAACCAGCTTTGAATTCGACAATCTCAATGGTGAAAAGAAATATCGGGGTTTCAAAACCTACCAGAAATCCAAACTGGCGAACGTCATGTTCACTTACGAGCTGGCCAAGAGAGTGAAGGATCGCGGTATCACGGCCAACTGCCTACATCCTGGATTTGTAGCTTCTAAATTTGGCAATAACAATAATTTACTATGGAGAGGGATACTTGGTTTTGCAAAAGCTCTGACGGCGATAAATGTGGAGAAGGGGGCCAAAAACAGCATTCATTTGGCTTGTTCTGATGATGTCAAGGATATTACTGGAAGATTCTTCGCCAATTGTGAAGTGAAGAAGGGCTCTGCCAAGGCCAATAACGAGGAACATAATCGCAGGCTTTGGGAGATCTCGGAAGAGGCTGTGGCGCCTTTTCTTTAGATTCTGCATAGCAAACTTTTAAAAGCTGCGAGTGTGAGATATGAACGTGGATACTAAGACATTGTTTACAGTGGTTTTGGTAGCAGGGATAGTTGGTGGCTTTGCGCTGAACAATTCGCTGTTCAATACTATAGAAGTTGGAGCAGAAGCACCGGATTTCACACTGATGGATCCTGCTGGAAATGAATTCAGTTTATCTGACTTTGAGGGTGAAAAGGTTATTGTCTTGGAATTTATGAACATGAGATGCGGTACTTGTAAGAATTTCGAGGAAAACTCTCTGAAGAGCTATTGCGACGACACCATGCCAGAGGATGTGGAAGTGATTTCCATAACACAGACCAAGAACGCAGACGATGATGAGTTAGCTGAAAGGACAGAGGAAATGGGTTGGAAATTCATCAAGGGCAAGAATGAAATTACTGATGCGTTCGGAGCTGATAGAAGTCCTACAGTTGTCATAATCGATAAGAATGGAATGATTACCTTCTCAAAGAGTGGGGCCATGTCACAGTCTGACTTGGAAAAGGAAGTCAAAGCTGCACTTGAATGAATAGCGTGTTAGAAAAATAAACTAGAACTGCATTATCAATAGAAGTGACATGTAGCCTGTAAACATTAAGAAAGGTGTATCCCATGTGTGCGGAGAGTATGCTTCAGTCAATGTCATAATAATAGGAACAAAAAGCATTGCGAGAATAAATTGTATGTCAGTGAAAAATTCTGCATGAATTGCCACCGCTATGAATCCTGTAATCAATACGCACGCACTCCCTTCAAATGTTCTTACGTATGTTTTATTGGTAAAAAGTGCTTTTGTTTTGTATTCGTGCTTCCCAAACCGAACGCCCACTGGTTCGGCTAGGCCGTCTCCAATTATATTAATCAGTATAGGGATAAGAACCAATGACTCAAGACCCCATTGCCCAAATAGCCAAATCATAGGAAGCAGCACTGCAAAACCTGCGGCGAATTGAGTCCATATCCAGACGAAAGTATGTGGCCTATCTTCAGGCCTATCAATGCCTTCGAACATGAGTTGAAATGGTGGGATGGATTTCCTAATAGGTTCATAATATACTGATAAAGCTAGAGTAGAGACCACAGCACTTATTGCAAGATATTTGAAGTCAGTGAAGGTTTCGGCATTGAATTGTTTATCGATGAAAACTGGCAAGAAGAAAAGTGCAAAATGATTAATCTTTCGGGTGTAATTCACTCTGACCGAGAAATAACGCGCTAACGAACCTGAAGAGAGCATTATCACGAGAAGGGAGACTCCCTTCGCA
Organism: Euryarchaeota archaeon UBA136; assembly: GCA_002506485.1. Classification (GTDB taxonomy): domain Archaea; phylum Thermoplasmatota; class Poseidoniia; order MGIII; family CG-Epi1; genus CG-Epi1. The sequence continues at coordinate 16,435 of DAXQ01000060.1, forward strand.
ATAGTAGACTGTATTTCCGGAGTGATTTCCATACAACACCAGGTGGTGGACCGGGCGAGATTTGAACTCGCGCCCTCCTCCATGCCAAGGAGGCGATCTTCCAGACTGATCTACCGGCCCGCTAATGTGTCATTTTAGTGGCCTGTTAATAGAATTATAGGGCGTAATCTGTTTAGCGACAGTTTGGATAAGAATGGTGTGAGAGGAGTAAAAGAGGTAAAATCATACATAAAGAAACGCAACATAAATGGAGAAATCATCATGTTCAAAGCTGAACAGGCGAAAACCTCGGCCTCGGCTGCAGAGCATCTTGGTTGTGAAGTGGCTCAAATCGCGAAAAGTATAGTTTTGAAGGCTGAGACGCCAATTCTGGTAATCCTATCTGGAGACATGCGAGTGGATTTGAAGAAACTCTCAGAAGTGATTGGTGAAAAGGCCAAACTTGCTAGTCCTGAATACGTTTCCGAAGAAGTCGGATTCATCATTGGAGGAGTCCCACCGATGGGGTTTGATCGGTCCATTAGAATACTAATTGACATTTCCATAGATAGATTCTCAGAAGTCTTCAGTTCGGGCGGTTCAAGGGATTCTATACTGAAGATTGGTGTAAAAGAACTGAAAGATGCTGTGGAATATGAGTTGGTAGAAGTTTCAAAGTGATTTGAACAAATATTTCTCAAAATCTTCCACGAAAGCTTTCTTGCCCCGATATGTTATCGAATGGCCTTCAGCTTCGAGGCGTTTGGCCTGTCCTTCGATACCTTCTGGAAACTTTGGATTTAATTCTCCATTTCGCTTCAGGCTCCTCCAATAGGCCACTGAAAACGAACCATGTTCTTCCTTATCTTCGTGAGATGCCTGAGCTACCATTGACATGAAAATGCCTGAAGTCATTGGGCAGGCGATATCTGCGCCATTCTTTCCAGCCAGAGTGCTACGTACCTCGTCAAGAGTGGCCACCTGACCTTCAGGGATGGAGTCCATCAACTCCCTTACTTGCATAGGGTGAGGGATTACCATTGTACCGCCGCCCCATATCTCTGGTGCAAGTTTCACTTCTGGCAGATTGTGAGGTTTGTCCAATTTTTCCCTTCCTGTTGTTCTCTTATAGGCCAAATTCAAACACTCCAGCGACCTGCAACACCCAGACTCATTGCCACTGCCGGACCAATTCCAATCGCATATATAATTGTTCCGATTCCAAAGGTCCCGCCTAGAACTATTCCCAAACTCAGAACCAGAATCTCGATTCCTATTCTAACGCGACCAATTGGCCAACCTGATCTTTGTTGGATCCCCGTCATCCACCCGTCCCTTGGACCTGGTCCCAAATTCGCAGTGAGATAGAAACCGCTGCCTATTCCCACCACTATGATTCCTATAATTGTCTGAATTAGAGCTGGTCCTGTCTCGGTGGGATTCGGAAGAAAAGGAGCCATCACATCTATGGCCATAGCAATCAATATGGCATTCAAGATCGTCCCAATCCCTGGTGTTTCACGCAGTGGAATCCACATAAGGAGGACCAGAACACTGACAATGAAAGTTGATTCACCCACTGTATAACCAGTCTGTTCACCAATTCCTTGAGCTAGGACGGTCCATGGGCTCACTCCAATTCCCGATGCAATGATGATTGCCTCTCCCGTACCAAATATCCAAAGGCCTATGACCAGAAAAAGAAAAGTTAGGGGCTTAGGCCTCAATGTCAGAGGTGTGTCTGAACTCCAGATTGTCTTAGGGACCTCGTGGGCTGGCCTGATAATCTCGAATATGGTCTTCAGTGACAAGCTTGACCGTACTTCTTCAAGCGCCAGTAATTGTAGGGCCACGGTGTCAGGAATCCCACAATGAGCATGAATGGTATAGCAAGCGGATTCATGCCAAGTTCACCACTGGTGAACAGGAGATCGGTGATCTCCATGGCGATTTCCATCATCAGCATGGAGATAAATGACATCCCCAATGCGGTCGAGAGGGCATTTCTGAAGTCCATCTGCCCACGCATCAGAATCCCTGTCTCCAGCATCACACTGGTAATCAGCCCATTAATCAGCGGTAGAATGGCATAAAAATACCACACGTTCGAGAACATTTCGAGATTGGCTGTAATCTCTGAATAAGAATAGTAGGCCAGCGTTCCAAATTCACCGATTGAACAGCCTATCAGACACCATTTCGTGTTATGTGCAGACTGTTTCCAGACTGACCCATCGTTCCAATTGAATTCCGAACTTGATGGCGTACTCGGAAACTGAACCAGATTCAGTGCTGCACCGGGCTCATGGATGGTGTAGCCTGCTCCAGTAACTGCTGTTTCCAGTGTTTGCTTGTCGAGAACCGCATTATCGATGTTTACGATGGCTTTAGCCCCTTCGAGATCGATATTTACCTCAGAAACCCCTGCTACTGCCGACAATGCATTTCTAACGTTGTTAGCACAGCCATTGCACGTCATACCACCTACACCCAGAATATACTGTTTGGAAACCATATCACCCACGTAAATTAGTGAACATGGATTGAAATAAAGGTTTGTTTGTGTCTTAGTATTGTTCGAAATCAACAAGCGCGATGGATTGGCTAGACTTGGCAAAATCAAAACATCTCATGGAGGTCTGGAAACACCAACTTTACTTCCTGTGGTCAATCCAAAGATTCTGACGTTATCGATGCAAGAATTGGCTGAATGTGGAGCCCAAGGAATTATCACCAACAGTTACATCATATACAAAAATTCTGGACTGAAGAAGAAAGCTATAGCTGAAGGAATCCATGCCATGCTTGGCTGGAAGGGTCCAATCATGACTGACAGCGGGACGTTCCAATCTCATGTTTATGGTGAGATTGATATGGAACCGGATGTAATCCTTGACTTTCAAAAGAAAATGGGAGTCGATATCGGAACGGTGCTGGATGTTTTCACTGAACCAGGAACCAGATTCAGAGAGGCATCGAAGGAACTGGAAGAAACTCAAAAAAGAATCGAAGAGGCTAATCAAAACAAGGGTGATATGTTATTGGCTGCGCCGATTCAGGGAGGAAGGCATTTGGATCTCAGACTCAAGGCTGCTACTGGTGCTTCTGAAACGAATGCTGATTTGTTTCCTATCGGGGGCGTTGTTCCTCTAATGGAACAAAATAAATTCCAGCGACTGGCGGAAGTTGTTTTCTCATCCAAAAAAGGGCTTGATATTTCAAGGCCAGTTCACCTCTTTGGGTGTGGGCACCCCATGTTGTTTGCCTTGGCT
>DAXQ01000077.1 GCA_002506485.1 Euryarchaeota archaeon UBA136
CCAAAGCTCCATAAGTTCATCTAATGCTATGTCATTTGCCAAGGACTATTAACATACGGAAGCCCGTTAAAAATCTATCCGAAGATTCTCTTGAAGAAACCAGGTCGATTTGCCTTTATTTCAGCCTCGAGACTTATACGTGAATCAACCGCGGCCATAAAATTAGGATTTATTTCCAAGGCCTTATCGAAGGCAGCCAAGGCCTCATCTCGCTGTTCCATTTCCTTCCAGAGTACAGTCCCCTTGTTGACCCAGGTGTCTACTACATGCGGGTTTAGGTCCAAGGCTGCTTCAAAGGCTTCCAGAGCCTTTTCAGGCTCATCCAGAGCGTACAAGATATTTCCTTTGTTCCTATGGAGAGTATCATCATTCTTATGTTTCTTAAGAGCATGTTCACATACTTTCAGAGCAGCTTTGTTGTCGCCCTTTTTTCTTAGAACCATTACGAGGTCATTGTGCGCCTCTTTCATATCACTCTTGTATTGTATCGCTTTTTTGAGACAAGTCTCAGCATCATCATATTTCTGGATCAGCATCTTGGCATATCCCTTATTGTACCAAGCTTCTGCATCCTTGGAATTGAGTCTTAATATTGCATTCCAGCACTTATCGGCTTTACTGAATTGCTTTAATTTTGTCAGTAGGATTCCCATCGATTTCCAAGCCTCGACGTCCTTTGGCATACTTTGGGTAGCCATCTGATAGGAACGGATAGCCACTTCATAGTCACCCAGTAATTCGCAAACCTCGGCTCTACCTTTGAGGGCGTCTGAATTGTTTGGATTTCTTTTAATTACAGTTTCAAAGGTATTTCGTGCATTATCAGGGTCCCCTAATTCATATTGTACTCTTCCGAATGCTACGCGGGCTTTAATGTCATCGGGATTGTCTCTTATAAATCCGTCCAGAAGGTTGTAAGCCCCATCAAGGTCTCCATTGTAAAGAAGGTCATCCAATGTTTTTTGCCACTTTGCTGCCATATCTACTTTTTATCAAACCTGAAGAGTCTGGTCTCTTCTCCTACCATTTCTTCCACCACACTATAAGGCTGTTGTAGGAGCCCTTCGAGCACTCCAGCCAGACATCCAGCAGTAAAATCACAATTATTACCTGCACCAATTATACCTATCTCAAGCATATTCTCCAGTTTTACAACAATATGGTCCCGATTGCTATCAATTACGAACAAGTGTCCTAATCCTGCCTCAGCCCAGGCTTGATTCAATATCATGTCCAGATCCTCGGTTCCCATCTCTACGTAATTCACAGATAGACTGCTGCCGACCGAATGTCCACAATTGAACATTATGCTTCTGGCCTTTTCAGCTCCTATATTTTGTAGTTCAGACCATAAAGTCCCTAGAAAGGCACTAGGTAGGACTAGTATATCTGATGTCTGGACACCAATGTCTGTATCGTAGAAATCATCCATTGGGCGTCAGCCCTTCTAGGACATTCCCTCAACCATGCTCTCTGAAATGCTTTGGAAGGCCTCACCAACATTACGACCATCTTTAGCTGAGGTCATCATGAATGGTGCGTTGAGTTTTTTGGAAACTTCAGACATTTCCTTCTCGCCAAACAGTGCTTTGTCCATCAAGTCGCACTTGTTGGCAAGGAGTACCACTGGAATCTCACCAGTAACCTGCATCAATGTCTTAATCCAGTCAATCGTGGAAAGAAGAGTTTCCCGACGCGTAATGTCACAGACAATCATTGCACCTTCCGAACCGCGATAGTATGCCTGCTTGACATTCCCAAGAGTCTTTTGGCCCGCAACATCCCATATCATCAGAGTCACATCAATATCTGGTTTAGCACCACCGGATCTCAGTTGAACTTCCTTCTTTACAATCTTAGCCCCAATTGTAGTTAAGTATTTGTCATCAAATGCATTGATAACGAATCGGCGAATCAAGCTGGTTTTTCCAACAGCAGGGTCGCCAAGTACTACAATCTTCTTTGATACCTTTTTAGCAGCCATCATGGTTCTCTACCTCGAGGAGTCTTGATTGTTGTCACTCTATTTAATATTAATCAACATTTTTGATATATTCTTGTTTGTTCTCGCAAAGATGGGTACTTCTTTGAGCCACGATAATTCGTGTGATGGGTCTTTTACAATGTGGACAGGGTTCTCCCGTTTTCCTGAATATCTGCAATTTTTTCCAGAATTCACCCCGCTTTCCCTCTGGTCCCCTGAACGTCAAGAAGGTGGTCCCGCCAAAATAAATGGATTTTCTTATGATGTGTCTAATCGCTCGATGCAGATTCCTGATCTCGGTATCAGAAAGCGTGTTGGCCTTTCTCAAGGGATGCAGACTGGCCCTGAATAGTATTTCATCAGCCAGATAGTTACCTATTCCTGCAATGAACCGTTGATTCAATAATAGTGGTTTGAGGCGCCCTCTTCGATGGGATAGCATCATCTTGAATTTTTCCCCCGTGAACTTACGTTCGAGTGGTTCAATACCTAGATTACCTACGATTTCATTGATATCCTCCACAATCCAGACCTTTCCGAATTTCCGGAAATCAACAAGGCACATTTTCTTCTGGTTGTGAAAATCAAATTCTACAGTAGTGTGTTTTGGAGCTCTGTCTTCTACAATATCTATCCTTCCGGTCATCCTGAGATGGATGATGATATGGTGCGTATCCAGATTTATTATCAGAAATTTGCCCCTTCTGTCAAAATCAGTAATCTCCTGATTCTTTACGACATTGAAATCGGAATCGGATGCATTGTGCCAGATCGTTCTACCAGCCTTTAATTTCCAGCCCTTCATTTTGCTGGATAGTCCTGTGCGATAGGAGTCAACTTCTGGTAGTTCCGGCATCAAATTATCAAGGCGAGACGGTTTTAATCTCCTGCCCTTGGAAACTTGTGCTTAGGTTATACAACACGGTTACTCGTAAGGTCGAGGAATTCAAGCCCATAAATCC
>DAXQ01000025.1 GCA_002506485.1 Euryarchaeota archaeon UBA136
GTCTTGTAAAAATAAGCTGAGAACCAGAGCTCCTTGATCTCAATCTCACCGGAATTAAGAGATAAACGGCCTATGGGTCGCCATAATCCAAAACTGAAGGCATCGATACATTGGGTCTCCCGGGCTTTAATCTTGGAAGCTATCAATAATTTTTCCAGTTCAACAATAATTCGTTCACCATCCATACGAAGCAGAAACGCCCTGCCTTCCCTAAATCTATAGCCCTGGAATCCCAAGAAGACCCCGGATAGACCCAGAAGCAGAAATGATATATTTATCGTCTTGACGAACTGATTAAATATCTGGGATTGATCAGGTAGGACATAAATAACAATAATGGAATAACACAGGACCGTAACCGAGATGATAACTGCAGAAGCAACATACCACTCCCGACTTTCGCTATGGTATTCTATCTTGGACATCAGAATAAGGTCTGCTGTTTTGGTTCCTGCTTTCCTTTCTTCAAGGCCTTGGCGTCCCATTCAAAGACATCAGTGACGCGGGAAAGTGATTTTGCAATCCGGTCTACGTAGTAATCATAATCTGGTTCAGGGCATTCCTCATCTGGGATAAAGGGTTCAACCTCCATTGGACTTACCTTGGCATTGGTCACAATAAATGATACCTTCATTCCACTGACGAATGGTCTACCGGTCTCGATATATTTCTTGTAAGCCTGTAAATGGGCCTGATTATCCTCATTGACATATTTTCTTTTCAGGTTAACTGTCTTGGAAATGACATAATGTTGCTTCTCTATTTCTCCATTGGAAACTTTGGTGACCCAATCTCTAGCTGTTTCCAAAGCATCGTCCACATCCAAGTCCATCAACTTGGCAAAGACATCCTTGAGAGCCCAGACTTGAACTGGAAAGGAATCCGTGCGCCGGGTCTCATACCCTCTGATTAACATACCTTCCTTAGGCCAGATTTGTTTACCAACATATCTTTTCTTGACGCCATGGGAGAAAAACGGTTGAAGAATTTTCTCAAATTCCAATTGTTTGGCCCCAACAGAGTACCTCTCGGCGATCTTTTGACCAAAATCAATAGTTTCCTCCAGATTCGTGTGTGGTGAACGGAAGAATACTGAATCCGTATCTCCATATATCACGTCCAGACCCTCATTTTCCAGGTCCTTCAGAATCTCTTTGACATACTCACGGGCATAAGCCGTAATCGATGCTCCAATATCCAAATTCGTAAATCTGTAGAAATAGGATGCAAAAACCCCATAGACCGAATTCATCAGAATCTTGATCGCTTCCTGAACCCTGCGGTAATATTGTTCTTCAGTCTCGGTCTGGGCTGCGGCCTGAAGCTTCTTGGCAGAATCCCGTTTGGTCATTAAATTAAGCAAAAGATCGGGCAGCAGTCCCTTTTTCTGTTCGGGACTGCTAAATTTAACTCCATGAGGTGTTTCAATCTCACCATCCTCTGACATAGTAGTGAAACATAAATTACGATCAATGATAATACTGGGGTACATCGACTTGAAGTCAAGAACACATATCCATTCATACAGACCAGGGTCCAAGCTGTGTACATAACCTCCTTCGATATGACCTGTACGCTTCCTACGATTGGTCATCGGAACGCCTATTCCCTTAGAATCTGCAAGTCGAATCATCAAGGAATCTATCATGTTCGAGGTCATCCCATTGATCACATCATCCAGTGGCAATTTGGAGACTGAACCGATATGCTGATATTTTTGGATGACCATTATATGTTCCAGAATCTCCAGAGCCAATTTAGCATCCTCCAGACAATAATCCATGACCTTCTTTGGATCACTGGCCCATTCCTCATCCATTTTCTTGGGATTTACGTCATGTTTCTCTCGACCCAACAACTCCTTGGCAACGGCATTGAGTGACTCCTGACGAGGGCGGACCTCGCGCTTGACGTTCCACCATGCATCTGCCACAACCCGTCCCTGGACTTTCCAGAACCTCTGGAACTTCTGCTCCATCTCAGAACCATCTCTACCAATCTTCAGCTCGAGTCCATATACTTCCGCCCTTTCCTTGAGAAGAGGCAAATCATAGCCATCAATGTTGTATCCGGTTATAATATCTGGATCATGGTCTGAAACGGCCTTTACGAATCTTTTCAGAATATCCTCTTCTTCTCCATGGAGGGTTTCCTCAAACAAATAACCTTCTGAATTCTTGAGACAATAACTGATGCAGTATATTGTCCTCTCATAGATGGAATTCTCTATATCAAAACTGAATAATTTGAAATCCGCCTCAAACGTCTCAGACGAGTCAATCTTGGAGGCAGCAACCACTCGACAGGTCCAACCGCTGACCTCGACCTCTTCTCCACTGACAGTGATACAGCCACCAATGTCATTGTCATACAGATAGCGATAATGGAAAGGTATATCTGCAGCCAGAGGCTTGAAACCATTGTTACGAAGCCAGTCCCTGACCCTGGGTACATTACCCGGATGTGAAGTAGTTACCTTGGTACAATTCTTGATATCTCCATCAACCCATAATTCCTGAGATTCCAACCGTTCGATGTCATCTCGCTTTTCTAGGGTCTCAAGTACATCCTTAGTCGGTTCGACAACCTGGAAGTAGGGCATCAGAAGAGGAGTCCGGACGGCAAGTGGTTCACCTTGTTCAGTAGTTCCAAAAAGATACACCAGAGTCCGGTCCTTTCCATCAACTTTCTCGTTGCGAGATGCTGCTGTAAGTAACCTGATCGAGTACTCCACAATACTCCAAGAAAAGAGGGCTATTATCGCTATGGGACTATAATGAATCCAGAGCCTGTTTGAAGTCCGCTATCAAATCCTCAGAATCTTCCAAACCCGTTGAGAATCTGATAAATCCAGGGCCAATACCTGCCGCAAGGCGATCCTCGGCTTTCCAGGAAACATGTGTGGTTGAACAAGGCATGGATATCAGGGATTCTACACCGCCTAGAGACACGGCTTGAGCAGCTATATTCAAACTATCCATCAACTTACGGCCAGCTTCGTCATCGTCTTTTACTTCAAAGCAGACCATTGTACTCGGAGTATCCATTATCTTCTTGCAAAGTTCATAATCATCGTGGCTTTTGAGACCAGGGTAGATTACCTTTTCTATTTTAGGGTGTGATTCTAACCAAGACGCTAATTCGCCTGCGGTCTTTGTAGAGGCCTCATAACGCACATGCAATGTCTTAATTCCTCTTTCTAAAAGAGAGGCCTGATGAGGATCCATACTTCCTCCAAAATTTCTCAACTTGTACCATATTTGATCTATTATCTCTTTGCTACCAGCCACAGTACCTCCCAGTATGTCACTATGACCATTCAATAATTTAGTTACAGAATGAATAACAGCCTCAAAACCAAAATTAAGAGGTTGACAAGATATAGGCGTTGCGAATGTACTATCTACTATTGGAATAGCTCCATATTTTTTGGCTAGATTCGCCAATGAAGGTAAATCTGAAACTTCCAAAAGAGGATTACTAACTGTTTCACAATACAATACTTTGGTTTCTTTCGATTTAAGTGCAGCCTCAACAGCATCCAAATCCTTCATGTCAACATAGGCTACATCTATACCAAAACGAACAAAATCTTGATCTAAGGTTAATACTGTACCTCCATAAAGATTACGAGTAGTAACAATCCTATCTCCTTGTCCTAGAAATGTAAAAAGAGTAGTGCAAATTGCGGCCATACCTGTAGAAAAAACAAGGGCTTCCTCTGCCTCTTCTAATTGTGCAATTTTCTTTTCAACAGCCCTTGTAGAAGGATTATGATATCTAGTATAAACTGGCGATCTAGGAACCCCGGCTTTCCACATTTTGTAAGCTTCATCGTCTAAAAAAAATGTAGATGACTGAAAAATCGGGGTGTTTATCGAATTGTGGCTAGAGGTGGTACCTGAATGGACTGCACGGGTGCCTTTGCCTGCCTTTTTCAGACGTTCCTCATCAGAGCTCATCCCATCCCAAAAAGATGCCAATTAATAGCTTTAGCAAATATCCAATTCAATAAATAGGATGTTTTAATTACAAAGCAGTTGACACAAGTTAAGAATATGGACAATCTGGGACGTAGTCTGCTACTCGCATTGGTTGGCGTGGTGTTCATGCTACCTATGGCCAGTGCGGGTCTTGTAGGAGTATATCTAAACGATTCAGAGGATTTAGTGACGAGTGAAGAAAGTATAACCCTACCCTATGGTAAAAATTTTATTCTTACTTTTCATGTAGGAGGGCCCTACAGGATAGAATCGGGAGATGATAATTTTTCAGCCTACAGCATAAATGTAGATGTTCATTTTCTGAGTGATGTAGATAGAAGAGATACTTGCACGATGTGTGCTATTCCAAACCTTAAACCACTTGGTGATACGGACAAGGATCCCGGATATGACACATATCAAGCCACATTTTTCTCAGATATGGTGGCTTTCGAAGGATACAGTGGAAATATTCAATTCTCAATTATAATAAAAAACAGAACTAGCGGTATCGTTTGGGATGATGTGTTCGAGGTTACTATAGGACAACCTTCCAGTGGTGATAGTGGTAGCTCGTTTGCATTCTCAATACCTGAGTTGCCGCCCATAATAGAAGAAAATCTGCTTGTAATTGGAGGTGGGCTTCTGGTTATCATTATTCTGGCTGTTGGGATATACACTTTCATCCTGGCACCGGAGGACACGACCGCAGATCTCTATAAGGAGAAGGAATCCATTGACCCTCTCAGTAAAAGTCTGACCGGAGTTGGCTACGACTCTGATTTACCAGGTGAGGAAGAAGAAGGCGAAGAAGACGAAGATGACGATACTGAGGACCTCTTGGATGACGATGAAGAGGAATTCGATGAAAGTAAGCTATTGGCTGAACTAACTGGTTCACAGGAACTTAAATCAGCAGATGAGGAAGAGGAACCCGAACCACCCAAGCCTGAACCAAAGAAGGCTGTAAAGAAGAAGGTGGTTAGGAAGAGCGTCTCAAAGAAAATTGTGCGCAAGGCTGCACCGCCTCAGGATGCACCTAAGAAACCTCCCGTTAATATGGGTGAAGGAATTATCAGCATAACTTGTCCTTCATGTGAAAAGATCCATAACATAGATGAAGACACCATAAAGTTCATTTGCAGTTGTGGACGACGTATCAGAGTGAATTAATCCACGACGTCTAATACCATAAGCATCTTTCGTGGGTCTTCATTGTCATGGAATGCTACTTCCATAGGTTTAACCACAAGATCGATTTTCTGGGATTTGTGGTTAGCTTCGTTTATGGGGAGGGCCACTTTCCAGTCTGTCAAAGGTAAGCAATCATAATCAACATTCCCCTCCCTTAGATTCAGGACCGCTTTAGTAATCCACACTTTACGTTCTTCGCCGGGAATATCAACCGAGTAGACTCTCCCTTGAAAATGACTGACCTTGACCTTGACATGACTTACATCCTTATTCTTTAACGCGACCGCTAATTTCCGTATCTCAATCTTTTCAGGATAGGAGAAATCAACTTCTCCTATATTATCCATATTCTGTTTGAGCAATTGTGAAGGATATTCCTCCTTTTTCAATGCAGCCAACAAAATTCGCTCCATACGAATTATTGAATCCTTCTCTGATTCTGCCATTACACGGTAATAGCTTAGAGGATGTCTTATCTGTCGACACAAGGCATTCGGACCTGGACAAACCCCGCTTGATACAAGGGTATCACATTTTGGTGGACTATACTGAGTACTAGATGTCTGACCAGTTATGTGTTCCACTTGATAACGGGTATAAGCTTCCTTGAAATCTGGGGCGGTAGCAAACAGCCTCATAACTGCTTCGGGATCCTGATTAAGAGAAGATAAAAATGTAGTGATAAAAAAGCGAGACGGGTGCGCTAGATTGACACCAGCCTGAAGATCCATCAAATTCAGATTAAAACAGGGCGGGGCCTTGGAAAGATCAAAACGGCCCAATTCCTTCATGGCCTCCGCTTGTCTCTCACCAACTACGTTATTCAGACCACCAATTCTTTCGACGAAGGTCTTAGAGACTTTGGACCGGAGATCGTCAATTGTACCCTCAAACTGATCTTTAATCTCACGTGGGGCTTCGGGTAATTCCTCCAGATGTTGGCGGATCACTTCTCTCATCAACCTGACAACTGTCCGGCGATCCAGAGTGACAACGCCATTACTAACTCCCCGATTGGAAAGCTTCCAGTCACCTTCTCTAAGATTCGAGGCTGCTCTAACATAGTCAATGAAATTGAGATTGAAACCTGAGCTATTCAATTCCAATGTTGTAATTCCAAGTGAATTTGCAACCTCTACCAGACCTTCATCTGCCTCGGAATCCAGAAATCTTTCGGCTCTTCTAGCTTCTGAAAGGGCCACATAATTGACCAACGCCTGATTTTCCGCTGCAGCCAGAACCAAACGCGATATTACGTAGCCCAGAACTATGTCGGATTCATCGTTGATTGGGGGGCCCTCGAGATCTATTCTTCCTGAGGTGGCTGATGTCTCAAGTCGGCTCAGTGCCAGTGCACGGGCTTCAGCATAATAATGGTCATCGAGTAGGGAACTCAGACTGACACCATCAAGAATCTTACTAGCTGAAGGCAAAAACGGATATCTCCAGTACTCAGGCACATTCTGGTAAGACGATGTGGTTTTATAACCGCAATCAAGGGTGACATTGCGTGAGTGGAAGCATGCTTGAGCTGAAGGATGTCCAAAAGGACTATCGCACCTACCGCTTTGGTCGGGAGACAGGACGCATCAATGCTCTCAATAAACTCAGTTTTAGTGTAGACAGGGGACAGGTATTTGGTTTTCTGGGACCCAACGGTGCAGGTAAAACTACGACTATCAAATGTATTGTCGGGATTCTGAACTGTGACAGCGGTAGCATCCTCATCGAAGGGGATGACATAGAAGAGAAACGTCTACATAGCAAGAACAAGATCGGCTTCTTGCCAGAACAAGTTGGATTGTATGGTGGATTGACTCCTACTGAGACCCTCAAATATTATGGTGGGTTCTACGAACTGGAAAATGGGCTCATAAAGGAAAGAGGTAAGGATCTACTCCAGAAATTGGGATTGGACAAAGACTCCGAAAGACAGGTTAGCGGATTCTCACTGGGTATGAGAAAAAGACTGGCATTGGCTGTTTCATTATTGCATGAACCTGAGATTCTAATCCTTGATGAACCAACTTCAGGCCTTGATCCCAGAGGTGTGAAAGCTCTGAGGGCGGTACTGCAAGAGCTGAACGAAAAAGGACTTACAATAATCCTCAGTTCACACGTGCTATCCGAAATCCAGGAAATTTGTACACATGTTGGAATCATAGATAAGGGAAAACTAATTCGGCAAGATGCTATTGCAGGAATAAGAAAAGAGGTCAAGAAAACTGCAATCAAACTATCTTTGAGAGTCAGGGGTTTCAGTGACAGTAATAAGAAACAACTGAACAAAAAGAGAGGAGTGTCTGTAATAGAGGAAACAGAACTTGGGAAACACACACGGTTATTACTGAAATTGAAAGAAAATTTGATTCCATGGGTTACTGATACGTTGGTCTCGAAAGGGGTCAAGATATTCTCTATAGAACCACAAACGAACTCATTGGAAGACGTTTTCCTGAAGGAAACAGGTGATGGTAATGACTGAATTTAATGACTTTCTCAAAAGGCATGAGACTTGGCGTCCCCTTATCATAGCACTGTCAATAATTTTTATCATTGCAATATCCCATAAAATTTACTGGGAAACCACGACTGAAACCAATCCTGGGGAAATATGGGATGGGCAAACCTTTTCAATCGTTGATCCGGGCGAAAGTGAAAACCAGATATGGAGAATAAAATTCGAACAGGAAGTTAATGATGAGATTATCTTCAAAGGTGTTCTCGAAACATCTCCCCGAAATGAAGTTTATCAGAATTTTACAACAGGTGGATTCATAGAATCTGAAGGTTTAGTGTACACGGAGGACCTATACGGCAAGACAATGCTCAATGTAGATGGAATGAGAATACTTGTCAATGGAAATCTAAGCGGAGAATTCTTCGAGAGTGAAATTGTCACAATCAGAGCACATCTAGTTGAAAATACAACTACTTTCCAGAATGGTCCAAATGATGTGACCTTGATTCGGGAAGGATGGGAAGCTGAACCAGAAGACATCCAATTAGCATCAGATACTGATTATTATTTCTTCGGAACGGAAGTTCTAATACTTTTGTTTGGAACTTATCTATGTCTTAAAAATATGAAGCACTTGAGAAATCAACTAAATCTCATCTGGCACCTTGCAAAATTTGAATTCAATAGCGGTATGAGATCATCGAGAATGGTGATTCTGGGACTGTTCTTCTCGTTGTTCATCATAGGAATCGGATGGGTTCTGGGAGATATGCAGGATGCAGATCCTGAAACCTCATTCTTTGTAGAGAGTGGAAACCACGCATTACTACAGTTCTGCTTTTTCACCTTCTTTGTTGTATCTTTGGCAGCAATTGCCGTTTCAGTTGACTCATTTCACAAGGAAAGGCAGACTAACACGCTCAACATGCTTCTGGCTAGACCTATTACTCGTGAATCGATAGTCATAGGCAAGGCGCTGGGTTTGACCATGGTGGTGGGGGTTCCTGCTTTCGTGGCTCAATTGATCGGACTCTATCTTATGATTTTGGAAGGTGATATACCTGCTATTAGTGGAATATTGGCCTTTCTTCTGTTTGGGCAGATCATGATCTTCACAATGGTTACATTCCAGTTTTGTTTTGCCGTAGCAGCACGGAGTGGGACGGATGTGGTGATCTATGGTCTAGGTGCCTGGTTGCTTTTTGCCATAGTGTGGAACTTATTGGTATATGCTATATCTTTCGCAATCGGAATAGAATTGACGGAGGGTTTCGAGACCAATCCTGAATACCAGACCTTAGCAAGTCATTTAGGGCTCTTTAATCCAGGTTATGTTTATCAATTTGCGGTTGGTCTCTTAACTCATAGAACCATCGCTATAGACATGGGAGGAATCCCGGGATGGTTAGTTTTATTGGCACTTGTCCTATGGCCATTAACTTGCCTCAGGGCATCTACTTGGCTCTTCAAAAGGGAAATGAAAGGATGAGACACGAACTGAATAGAGATGAAAACGCCGTAACTCATGTTATAGAATTTACTATCGCTCTGACTATATTCGTGCTCATACTCCAAGCTTTTCACTCTTCAATGGATTACCGAATCGGAATTGATCTGGACAACAATGATAACCGGGTTGTAATGGCCCGTGAAGTTATATCCGAATTAACCGGCTCCCAAGGTAAAATTGGGGAGGCTACCAACTGGGAAACACTCGAATTCGGGACTGGAACTGTTCAACTTAGAAACGGAGCTACCGTTGGTTTGTTGAATTCCAATGGGGAACTGGATTCTGCTAAATGTAAGGCCCTCGGTAAATTCCCATACACGGCACTGAGAAATGAGTTGGAAGTTGAAGCACAATTAAGAATTGAAATTCGAACTTTAGTTCCTGATGAGTCCGTCTGTTTGTGGGGAGGTGATGCCAGCACTTCATCTATCAGTGTAAAGTCGGAGAGGTATATGTTGTACAACGATGGAACCAATACTCTACCTGCACTTCTGACAGTTACAGTTTATGAGGGAACACCTCCAGTCAGCAATATCTATCTGACCGAAATTATGTACAACCCTTCGAATAGCGGAGCCAACTATGAATGGGTAGAGGTCTACAATCCCAATACAATTGCAATTTACATCAGTAGCTGGACAATCTCCGATCTAAAAGAAAAGGATAGTATCATTCCAGAAGACGATGAGGCTATCACCATACCAGCCAAGAGTGCGGGAATACTGACTGCCTCACCTACTATTTTCAAGAGCACCTACGGAGACTACGCTTACGTTTTCTCGGTTGAGGATACCTCAATTGGAAATGGGCTGGATGATAAGGATAACCTAACTCTGTCTAAAAATTCATTCAGTGATTTATTTAGCTATACCACTGATAAAGGTGCAAATGCAAATGGAAAGACACTAACACGCAGCTGTTACAATTGTGATGACTGGGATGAAGCAGCTGAGAGCGCGGGAACAGTCTGATTATTCGAAAGCCTGAATACCTGTAATCCAACGACCCAGAACTAGATTGTGGATATCATGAGTACCCTCATAGGTGTAAACACTTTCCAAGTTTGCCATATGGCGCATAATTGGATACTCATTCAATATTCCATTGGCTCCGTGAATATCTCGGGACATACGTGCGATCTGGAGCGCGATATCAACATTGTTCATTTTGCCCAATGAGACCATCTCAGGAGTTGCCTTACCTTCGTCTTTGGCACGACCGAGATGGTAAGCTAACAACTGGCCTTTGGTAATTTCACGAAGCATCCAGGCCAACTTATTTTGAACTAATTGGAAACTTGCAATCGGCTTCTTGAACATTATCCTTGATTTAGAATAATCCACAGAGGAATGGTAACAACCCGTAGCAGCGCCTAATGAACCCCAGACAATACCAAAACGGGCCTGGGTCAAACAACTAAGTGGTCCCTTGAGACCCTGGACATCAGGTAGAATTCGATCTTTGGGAATGCGGCAGTCTTGGAAAACCAGCTCACTTGTGATTGAGGCCCTCAACGAATGCTTACCTTTCATTTCAGGTGCTGTGAAACCCGAATCGCCCTTCTCGACTATAAAACCACGAATCTTACCATCAAGTTTAGCCCAAACAACCGCCAGATCCGCGATTGTCCCATTAGTGATCCACATCTTGGCGCCATTGAGAACAAAGGAATCTCCATCTTCCACTGCTTTAGTCTCCATACCGCTAGGATCCGAACCGTGGTCAGGTTCTGTCAAGCCAAAACACCCAATCAACTCCCCTCTGGCCATATCTGGCAAATATTTCTGTTTCTGTTCCTCTGAACCAAAGGCATGAATGGGGTACATTGACAATGAACCCTGAACCGAAACACAGCTTCGAATGGCCGAATCTCCACGCTCCAGTTCCTGACAGATTAGGCCATATGCTACATTGGACATTCCAGCACAATCATAACCCTTCAGATTACAGCCAAAAAGACCCATATTCCCAATCTCGGAAATCAGCTCCATTGGGAATGTACCTTTAGCGTAATAATCCTCTATTATTGGGATAACTTTTTCGTCGACCCATTCGCGAACCAAGTCGCGAACCATGGTCTCTTCCTCAGTCAGATGCTGCTCGATATTGTAAAAGTCAACACCCTCGTATCGTGACATTCGAATCTAGTTTGGGTAGGGACTATATATCTTTTACATTAACTTAGTGGACGTGATTAAATACAACGTGCAAATAGGGTAACAATGGAGGAAATCTGGATTGAAAAATACCGCCCTTCAAATCTTTCAGAAGTGGTTGGTCAGACCCCTATAACAAGTCGACTGAAAAATTATGTTAAGGAACGATCAATGCCTCATCTTCTCTTTGCAGGGCCAGCTGGAACTGGGAAAACCACCTGTGCTCTAGCATTAGCCAGAGAACTATTCGGGGAATTATGGAAACACAATCTTCATGAATTAAATGCTTCGGACGAAAGGGGAATCGACGTTGTAAGGGGTAAAATCAAGGAATTTGCGAGAACTGCACCTCTAGGGGAGGATGGATTCAAAATTATATTCTTGGATGAGGCAGACGCACTTACTGGGGCTGCACAGGCCGCGTTGAGGAGAACCATGGAGAAATATTCCAGAACCTGTCGATTTGTAATGTCCTGTAACTTTTCGTCCAAGATTATAGATCCTATTCAGTCCAGGTGCGCAGTCTTCAGATTCAGGCCCCTCAAAGCCGAGGATGTTGAAAGATACCTGAAATTTGTTGCTGTCAAAGAAGAATTGAATATAGATAAGGAAGCATATGAATCGCTGACCTATCTTGCCCAAGGCGATCTTAGAAGAGCAATTAATGGACTACAGATGGCTGCGGCTGCTAACGTAGATATAACTCCGGATGTGGTCTACCAGGCGGTGGCTGCTGCAAGACCTGAAGAGGTCAAAGAAGCACTTGAGATGTCCTTGAATAACAATTTTGCAGGAGCTAGGGAAAGGTTAGATACTCTGCAAATAACTTATGGACTGGCTGGAGAAGATGTGCTACGCCAGATGCACCGATCTGTAAGAGACATAGAGGTCCCAGACACTATCAAAGTCCAGATGATAGAAAAATTAGCCGAGGCGGATTTTAGATTATCAGAGGGTGCCAATGCAAGAATTCAGATAGAAGCGGTCATTGCTAACTTTGCCGTACTCGGACGACATATATCTGAACCGTAGACAAAAAGGTTTACAAACAACCCGCTTGCGGCCCGTGGAACGGACCCGAAAATTCCGAACTATCGATGGAAAATTTGAAAGTTTGAAGAAGCGTAACTTTCTAACCATCGATGATTTCAAAATCAAAGGCAAGGTACTGCTTCTGAGGGTGGATGTCAATTCGTCCATAGATCCAGAAACGGGCCAGATTCTAGATGATACCAGAATAAAAAGACACTCCAAAACCGTGGAAGAACTTTCCAAATTGGAAGCCCGGATCGTCATTCTATCACACCAGTCGAGACCCGGAAAGCATGATTTTGTTAATCTGGAAAAACATGCTGAGAGAATGTCAGAAATCATAAACAAGAAAATCAAATTTATACCTGACGTCTGCGGAGAACTAGCTGTAAAGTCCATAAAATCCATGAAGGACGGGGAAATCATAATGCTTGATAACGTGAGATTTGATGAACAGGAGATTTCTTTAAGAAAATTCAACGGAAAAGATTTTGCACCTCAGGCCCGTGCCAAAATGGTTGATGTCCTGGCACCTCTAGCATCACTTTTCGTTAATGACGCGTTCGCAGCTGCACATAGATGTCAACCCTCATTAGTTGGATTCGCCGAAAAACTTCCTACAGTGGCTGGACGGGTAATGCAAAGAGAACTGGATTATCTAGGAAAAGCTATTGATTCTGGACCCACCCCTCGTATTGCATTGTTAGGTGGAAGTAAGGCTGAGGATTCAGTGACGATCGCCAATAACTTTCTAGAAAAAGGAGTTAGCGAGGTCCTAACAGGAGGTGTTGTTGCAAACATATTCCTTATAGCTTCCGAGGTAGATATCGGAAAGCCAAGCACTGAATTCATCATTCAACATATATCTGAATATGAAGGAGTCATAGATAGTGCAAGAAAACTAATTGATAATTATGGCAAAAGAATTGTGTTACCGACAGACGTTGCGATAAATGAAAACGGACTCAGGAGAGGAATATCTATAGAGGAACTACCAACGGAACATGCAGTTTATGATATCGGACTGGACACGCTAGTTAGTTATATAGAAAAAATCGAGAAAGCTGGAACAATAATCTCCAACGGACCTATGGGTGTATTCGAAAATCCTGAGTTTGCAGCAGGAACAAGAGAAACGTTCAGTGCAATGGCCAATAGTAAAGGAATCACTGTAGTTGGCGGTGGAGAGACCACGATGGCCTTCAATCAAATGGGTTTATCATCAAAGATTGAACATCTGTCAACTGGCGGTGGATCATGCATTTCCTTCATGTCAGGCGAGACAATGCCTGCCCTAGAAGCAATGCGACGTAGCAAAATAAGACACGAAAGCAAATAATGGAGCCACCGGGGGGATTTGAACCCCCGACCTACTGATTACGAATCAGTCGCTATACCGAGCTAAGCCACGGTGGCACGTGAATGCCTCAGGAATCTTGGATTAAATGATTTAGGCCTCAAAAAAACGATGAATCTCGGGTATAATATCGTCCGTCGCTTCCAATTCAGGAGCGTATTCTAAAAATCTACCTGCACGGCTATCTGTAATTATGATAAAACCTTTGTCTGTTTCGGAACGAATAACTCGTCCTGCCGCCTGAAGCAGTTTTCGAATAGCAGGAGATTCAACAGCGAATTCCCAGCCCCGTCCATCAAATGAAACGTCATAATAATGTTGTAAAGCCTCTTGCCTTACTCCCGGAGCAGGATAAGGAATGCCAACTATGACTGCCATTTCCAGTGAAGTGTCTGGATAATCTATTCCCTCAGCTAACCTGCCGCCCATTACTCCTGCTAGGATTGCACCATTATCTGATTTGAAACTCTCGACTGTGCGCATCAATTCTTCTTGTTCCATACCATGGTACTCGCGGTATATCGGTTTTGACAAATTTAAATTCTCCAGCGCAGACTCCAACAATTTATAGGAAGGAAAAAACAAGGCAATATTGCCATTAAAACTGGTTGTAATTGAATCCAGCCTTTCAACCAACTTGTCCCAGGCCTGAGGCTTGCTATTCAATTCGACGTAAGACGTTGTTACATCTTTTAGATATAACATCTTTTTGTTAACACGTGGAAACGACGAAACCTGCTTTTCCAAAATTGTATCAGGACGCAAACCCACCAGATCCCGGAACATTTCCAGAGGGCTAATAGTCCCCGACATTGAAACTACCCCTGCCGTGGAATCCAGAAAACCAGTCATAATTCTTGGATCCAAACAGACGGTCTCCAACCTCTGAGGGTCATTTCCTACCAACCTTATCGAATGACTTTCCATGGAATCTAACCAACGGCAAAGAAAATCACCAACTGAACCGACGTAAGAGCGTGGACGTTTGCCATGATCCAACAGGTTCTGTCGAATCAGTTGCCCCATCTTGGCTATCTCGGAAGAATCTTTCTTGAGATTATACAATGTCATCTTCCCCAAGGACATTATCTCGGTCTCGAAAGTCGGTACTTCTGAATCCGGAGCAATCAAATGGGATGGCAAGAGTCCCTCCTCATCATTGTCTGGAATATGATAATCACTAAGGGATTCAATTGAGGCTTCTACCAGATTAAGGAAAGAAGTTGTGTGTCTGCCATCTGCAAGCTGTAAACCATATTTGTTAGATTCGGCCACGGCTCTGTTGATTGTTTCGATAGTTAGCGACTCGGAAGCTGCGCTTCTTGCCCAGTCTGGTAGATTATGGGCTTCGTCTACAATAACTATGACTTTGTCGAGGGAGGTGTTCATTCTTCCTAACATAAACTTACGTATGAATTCTTCAAAAAAATAGACATAAGGGACGATGACTACCTTAGCATCTTTGAGCATCAATTTGTTAAGTTCATAAGGACAGATACCGGCTTCTTCAACTTGTTCGGCAAATTCTTCGGCTGTAAGAATGTCGGATGACCACTGCTCGGCCAATGAATTACTTCCCTGCAGAAGTTTACGGTAGAAACGACAACCGGCTTCTCCCATTTTGGATTGCATTTTCAATGATTTACAGATCTTTGACTTCTCGACCCAATTAGATTTCTTGAGTTCCTTATCGTATTTTTGTTCAGGACATAAAGATCCCCGTCCCTGAAACGCAACCGCACTAATGGAATTACCTGCTTTTCTGAATTGTTGGAGTTCATGAATCACTTGTTTTTGTTGAGAATTGGTACGAACACAATAGACTATCCTGAGATTATTTTCTATAGCTACGGGCAGAACCGCTGCAAGGGAACAAAACGTCTTTCCACTTCCTGTGGGAGACTCCAGAACAATATGACCTTGATTCCTGATTGCCGAATTTATCCGCTCTATTATTTCTGATTGATTGCCACGTGGAGAATAGGGTAGTTTCAATTTCAACGGGACCAGATATCTTCCGGGATCTCATCATAGACTGAAGGCTCTTCGTCCTCAGGAGCATGCTTGGGACCTGAGTCCATACGTCCCTGTATCTCCGAAATCTTCAGTAACCAGTAGTGGATTCTCCACTCACGACCGTCATATAGGGTGGTCTCCTCCCTCTCCGTCTCCATAAGACCTGCATCCTCTAACATGTAAAACGTGTCCCGATCCTCAGGATGCAGAACATTGTCGATAATGCGATCACTATAGCCAAAGAAATTAAGGATGTGCTCTGCCAGATAGTTAGACTCATCCTCACCCATATGAGAATACTCCGGACTGTAATTTATTGCTGCTGCAAGTGTCTGTGTCGTTAAAACTTCCAATTGAAGGCCCCTACTCTCACCGGCTTTGTCATGGGTCTTATATTAATCTGTTGTAGGTATCATCAATAATTTATAGATAGTAATGGGGTAATGAGCAGTGGATGAAGACAACGAACTGTGGGAATTGGTACGTAAAAGGGTTTACAATGAAGAACCTGAAGAAGACCTCGGAAATATTGAAGAAACCCTAGAAAACCATGATGTAGAAGAACAAGAGGTAATAAATCAGACCATTCATGAAGAACCGTCCGAATCATTCCTTCCTGATCTAGCATCAATAAGCCTGTTCAAGGAAGGGATATTTGCCGGTTTCATATACATTTTTGTAATAATGATTGTCTTGGGTATATTGACTATCCCGGGTTCAATTACAGCTGCAGTGGGAGGATTTTTCGGGGGCAGGAAAGCTGGAGACCCAGCAAGAGCCTTAACTGCTGCTATGTTACCATTCCTAATAATTGCTGGATTGTATTTTCTGGCCTCGACTGGAGCACTGCCTCCTGGTTCAGGACCAAATGATGTGGCTGAGGAGGTCGGGGACCTACTAGGCCATAATCCCAGTGAAGATAATCTAGGGCCAATATCCAAAATGCCGGATAGCAATTCCTCGGTCTTTATCTCAGTAGTGACCTTCGCGTTTATTGGAGGATTGGTCCAGACTGAAAAAGATAACCGGCCCGAACGAAAAAATACAAATCAGCTATAGCCCGGCCCATTCGGTGGCAATATCCCAATAATAATTCTGAGCGACCATAAGTAACAGAATTGATATTATGATGAGCGGAAGGCCATTTCTCACAAAATCACTTGACCTAGGGATACCAGAAGCCTGAACAATCAAATTGGGCGGAGTACCAAATGAGGTCATAAAGGCGAAAGCCGTGCTGATAGCAGTGATTATTGCAATGAAGGCCAAATTGAAACCAGCGGCTGCGCCAACCGCAAGAGTAATCGGTACCAAAATAGCTGCAGCAGCCCCATCACTCATTACATTAGTCAACAAGACAGTGACTACAATTATCACTAGAATTACAACCATATCTCCACCAATATCCGAACCATAATCGGCCAACTTGTAGAGACCCCCGGCTAACCAATCTGCAGCCCCATGTGTAACCATGGCCTTGCCCATTGTCAATGCAGCACCATAGATGAACATCACGCCCCACCTAAGGCGCTGACGACTGTCTTCCCATTCTAGTACTCCTGTGACGTGCATCAATATGCCGCCTATCATCGCACAGGTTCCCAATGTCAGTCCATTGAAACCCGAAGTCAAGAAAAGAAGAAATGTAAAACCAAGAATCGAAAGCGCAATCAATTGTCGATCATCAATGGAATGAGTTGACTCACTGTGGTAGTCTATACTACGATAGCTGACTCTATTCACCATTATCAAAGTGAGAAATACCAGAGGGACCAAAGCGATAGTCAACGGTGCAGCCAGAATCACCCACTGAACATAGGATATTCGAATATCATAAATCTCTTCTAGAAAACCCATAGCAATGACATTCCTGGCTCCTCCAGAAGGTGTGGCCAGACCAGCAATTGAACATGAAAATGCTACAGCCAATACTAACGCAATCATCTCGTTGGGTCGCTTGCGAATTTCTGTCTTATCAGCTATAGTAAGAACGATGGGGAGCATAATCGCTGCTACACTGTGATCAGGTATTATAGCAGCCATAAAACTGCATATCACTATTGTTCCAAATATCAGGGAATAATTAGAACCGGTGAAAGGCCGCAGCAATTTTCGGATTATCAAATTCTCCGCACCCGATTTTGAAATTCCCTGAGCCATAATCAATGAACCTAGAATCATGAAAACCGCATCTGAAGCATACGAAGAGAAAGCAGCGTCCCGTTCCTCTCCCAGAAGGACCAGAGCAACTCCGGCCATTAATGCTGTAACTGGCAACGGAAAAGTCTCAGATACCCAAAGATAGATTATGAAGAGAAAAAGTGTGAACACGTTGCGACCTCCTGAATTGAGGCCATCTGCAAATAGAAACAACAATAAGTGAATGAAAGAAACTATCATGAAACCTGCACCAAATTTTCTGAAAGTTGAATTCCGGTAGAGGCGGTAAATTGCATGCTGTCTAGCTTTGGAATCAAGCAAATCTGATTGGAGATTCAAAAGGGTTCTTCGACGCTTGAGCTGATCAACCCTGCTAGGGACTATGTGTTCTTCTTCCATTGACTCTGCAACAATCTCCATACTGTCCAGCATATCCTCAAATTCTTGGTCCGGGCTCATCTTAACACACAAACTGGCACTGCGGCGCTCAATACCAGTTGATGAAGCAGAGTATCACTTACTGCGTCTTCAACGTCTGGTAAAATTACAATCCTAGCTCCTTCTTGCCTTAAAACCGAATTGGTTATTGCCCTTCGAGTCCTGAATAAACTCAAGGGGATTATGGTTGATGTAATATGGAAATCGCCTCCTAAACTAGTTCTTAGTTCGGACACTGCCCCATCAAGGGCCTCGGCTCCACCAAAGATTTCCGTGCCCAAGTGCAAAAATTCTATGTCACATCCAAATTTGCGTGCAAAGCTCTCAATCATTTTCAACCCGCGTTCTGGTAATTCAGGTCCATCAAAAACTACCAGAGCTGGTGAGCCCGGACCAGGTAAAGGATGGGCCTCACGAACGACAAATGCATGGGAAGACTCTGAATCCAGAATTCGTTCAACCTCAGAACCTGTAAATAATCTAGTAATCACTGATCTAAAAGGACCCAGAACAAGGGTGTCTGCAGTTCCATCACTAATCATTTGAGCCAAAATCTTGCGTCTCTTACCTGTCTTCAGCACTGGTGTAATTTTGACATCCGTAATCCCTTCAACCAATATATCAAGCTGTCGTTTACCAAGTGTTGCAAAGCCCTTGCTGGTCTCATCAGAAGCTGTCATGGTACCAGTCTTAGAAGGATTGCTAACAAAAATTGCAGTCAATGGAATATTCAGTCGTTTGGCCAATGCAATAGCATATTCTCTGGAAGGCTTCAACCGCTTGGAAGGGTCGACAGGCAACAGCAATTTATCGAACATTTCAGGTTGCAATCAACGCAACGTATATTTAACCCTGCCCAGTGAGCGCAACCTGAAATTTTATTTCAGGACGGAAAAAACGTTTGGCCAAAGTCACTAGAACCAAAGTCAGGGACAAGTGGAAGGGCAAAATGTGGTACCGACTACATGCCCCCTCTATGTTCAATTACGCAGTAATGGCACACACGCCTGCCAATAGTCCGGAGATTGTCAACGGTAGAATCACAGAAGTCCCACTCGAACAACTTACAGGCGATTATAATCAAAAGAATTTCATGATAAAGTTCAGGGTAAACGAAACCCGTGGAAACAACGCCTTCACATCGTTTGACGGCCATCGTTTGACCTCTGATTACAAAAGAGCATTAACCCGTAGAAGAAATAGTAGAATAGACTGTAATTTCGTACTGAATCTACAAGATGACGTACAAATACGGATCAAACCTATTATCCTAGTAGACAAGCGTATCAAGAAGTCTCAGGAGAAACTTCTGAGAGCTATCACTCATCAACTCATTGAAAAAGATCTTTCCAAAATGAGCCTGTCAGAGACCCTGAAGAAGATATATTCTGGAGACCTGAGTAAAGAAGTCTCAACCGCACTAAAAACCACCTATCCGACCAAGAGGGTCGAGATCTCCAAGATAAACGTAATGAATCCGGCCAGCCTAATGGAAGTACCACCCGAAGATGAAGAACTACAAAGAATTCTGGAAGAAGCTGAAAAAGGAACAACCGAAAAGAAAGATGAGGTTGTTAAAGACACTAAAACCAAGGAAGAAAGGACAGCGGATGATGAAATTGATTACAGTTCAATGAAGGTTGTGGAACTGAAGGAATTGTTGAAAGAAAGGGAATTGCCTGTTTCTGGAACAAAGGCTGAGCTAATCGAAAGACTCCAAACTTGACCCGTCAAGAAGGGGAGCTTTTACCATTCTGGTTTCCAAAGTCAAAGAGAGACCAGATCTGGGCAATTGTATTCATTTCACTGACAATACTGAGTATTGGGTGGAACTGGGATTCAGACCAACGCTTTGGAGAATGGATACCAATCTGGATTGTGTACCTAGTTCTTATCCAATTCGCATTGGCATATTCTGTCTGGGAATTCTCAAGGGAGTGGCAGAAGGATGAGTGACCTAGCAACAATCCTAATCATTCTTGCCACCTACCTGATAATATCAATAGGGATTGGAATATACGGGAGAAGCAAGGATGATAGTGCTGAGGATTACTTCGTAGCTTCCAGAAAAATAGGCCCATGGATTCTGTTTTGTACACTGGCTGCGACTAATTTCTCGGCTTTCTTCTTTCTGGGTTTTGCAGGGGCCAGTTATCGCGCAGGATGGGGTTTCTATGGAATAATGGCAATGGGGACATCTCTGGTTGGTCTTTCGATATTGTTATTAGGAATACCAATTCACAAACTGGGAAAAGAAAAAGGATATGTCACTCCTCCTGAGCTGATAGCTGGTGAAACCAACTCGAAATATTTGGGATGGTTGTATGGAACTGTGCTGGTCGTCTTCACGCTACCCTATCTGGCCACACAACCAATGGGGGCTGGTATCCTACTGGAAACATTGTCAGGAGGAGAAATTCCATACTTCACTGGCGCATTCATACTGACTTGTGTAATGGTAATCTATCTTACATTGGGTGGAATGAAGTCTTCGGCCTTGACAGATGTGTTCCAAGGAATCCTGATGTTCCTGATACTGATAATCTTTGTTCTGAGCTTTTTCCTAAACGAGGACATAGGTGGATTCGGAGAGGCTGGAAAGGAGCTATGGGACAATAAACCCGATAAATTTGTGAGAGAAGGTAACTTCACCTGGCAAGTAATGCTATCATTTACCCTCTTATGGCCAATAACCGTCCCCATGTTTCCTCAATTATTCTCAAGATTCTATATTGCTGAGGATGACAAAGCAATCAGAACTGCAGCCTGGCTTTATCCCGCCGTGGTTCCGATTCTGTTCCTTTTTCCAGTAATGATTGGGGTCTATGGTAACATTGTTGATTTTGACCACGCCTTATCAAAAACAGAATCTGACAATATTCTCCCTCTGATCCTGACTGATTACGCTCCCCTGTGGGCAGCGACCCTAGTCAGCATAGGTGCAATGGCGGCCTTCATGTCCACCGCAGATTCACAAATCCTTGCAATGTCATCTATAATAACTAAAGACGGTCTACCGGCTCTTACGGAAGTAAACCCTGTTTTACAAGGGTTCGATGAAAAAAAGATTGGTAGAATTCTAATAGTTGTTCTTGCGATAATTGGGCTCATACTAGCCTACGATCCCCCTGATACGATCTTCAGCATAGTATCCCAGGCATTCACTGGTCTGGCTATTCTCTTCCCAACCACTGTAGCTGTCCTTTATTGGGATAGAGTAAAAGCAAATAGTTGTATAGTATCCATACTTGTTGGCGAAATCCTAGTGGGATGGTCCTACTGGTCAGTCAATAGTGGAACTCCACTGCCTGAATGGTTCACACAAGGATTCCATGCCAGTATGCCTATCATACTAGTAACTGTACTGGTCCTTTGGATATCGACTGAAATAGAAGAAAGACTAACCGATAACTCCAGTAGCTAATGCTGCTTCTTCTATAGCCTTAGGTTCAGTTTTGTCGAGTATGGTTGTACGTTGTGGCCTTATCTCTTTGGAATTTATGAAAGCTGACAAGACCATACCATCATCCATTCCTAAACCTTTTGAATTAATTGGAGCATTTACAATCTTTAATGTATCTCTTATTTTTTCCCAATCTCCACCATGTAAGTACATTGTAACTATAGAACCTAAACCACACTGTTCTCCGTGTAATGCTGGATTATCACTATTAGCATCTAACCAATGTGAAAATTTATGTTCACCACCGCTTGCTGGACGAGAAGTTCCTGCTATTGACATTGCTACACCACTCGAAATCAATGCCTTAACTACTAATCTGACACCTTCTTCGGTACCACTAGCTACTTTCTCAATCCCATCCTCCACTAATTGGGCTGCCATCTCAGAAAGTGCTGCTGCATATTCACTATAATCTGCTTTTTGACCATCCAGTCTCCAGTCAAGTACTGCGGTCTGATTACTCACTATATCGCCAACGCCAGCTGCCAGAAGTCTGGATGGTGCGCGGGATATGATTGTTGTATCGGCTACTACTGCAATTGGTGGGATGGCCTGCATTGAGGTCTTTCGTCCTGCCTGCCGAATTGATGATCGCGCCGAACCAAATCCATCGTGGGATGCTGCAGTGGGGATTGAAACAAACGGTATATTCTTGTTGAAACCAGCCTGTTTAGCCAGATCAATAGGACGGCCTCCTCCGACACCAACCAGGAAATCCATACCATCCAGCGCATCTTCAACACGAAGTAATTCCTGACTATTGGCACCTTCAACTACAACCTTCTTCATTTGATGGCCGCCAATCTCCAAATATTCATTCACTTGCCTACCTGCAATTTTGAGAGTATTGGAATCGCATACTATCAAACCCCTTTCAGGCAGGTCCAACTCAGCTATGACTGCTGGCAACTGTTCCAGAACACTAGGTCCAGTTACAACAATCCTCGGTAGGACCATCGAACGTGGAGGTCTTGAACGCATTTTATAATAACGAACAGGGGATTAAGAGGCATGCGCTGAACATAAGGGCTTAATACTGGTCCTTTTACGCAACGTTCATGCCTTTGAAAGATGGTGAAATCATAACCTTGGATTACGAGGGACGTACGGATGGAATTCTATTTGATACGACCTTGGAGAAAGTGGCCAAAAAAGAAGATGCCGTTGTAGAAAATAGGAAATATTCCCCAATCACGGTTGTGGTCGGAGAAGGAAGATTGGTGCCCGGCCTTGAAAATAATCTGAAACAGGCGAAGATAGGAAAGGTAACAGAGGTTACAATCGCACCTGAAGAGGCCTATGGAACCAGAGACACCAAATTGATCGAAACCATGTCTGTGGCAAAATTCAGAAGAGTCTGTCCGGATGCCAAGGGATATGTGGGTGAGGAAATTACCATGGATGGCCGACCTGGAATCTTAGCGAACGTGTATGGATCTCGAGTTCGAGTGGATTTCAACCCACCTCTAGCAGGCAAAGAACTGGTTTTCAAGTATACTGTAAAATCAGTTGTCAAGAAACCTGTGGATGTGATCCATTCCCTGTTTACAATGGAATATCCTGCTGATGAGGATTTTGAAGTGAAAGTGGAAAAAGGTGTGGCTCAGATCAAACTACCTGAAAGAACCAAATTCGATGTGAACTGGTTTCAGGCCAAATACAGAGTTGTGGCTGCAATTCGAAAACATACGAAAGTTACTGATATCGAATTTCTGGAACACTATGAAGGGACCAAACCAGAAAAGAAGGAAAAAAAAGCTGCAAAGAAAAAGGTGGCTAAGAAGAAAACCTCGTCTAAGAAGAAGTAATACAATTGTAGAACCTAATCTCATGGAATTCGATACATCGCATCCATTATTGCTAACAAATCAATTTTATATACAGTTACTCTCATGGATAGGAACATTTGTGTAGGTGAGACGCTATGAACAAAAACAAGGATAATGGTCTGAAAGACGGCAATGGATTGACCAACGG
>DAXQ01000044.1 GCA_002506485.1 Euryarchaeota archaeon UBA136
TGGCTGAGCCACTACAGGTTCAGCTACCATTGGCTGAGCCACTGCCGCAGGAATCTCAGTATTTTCAGACGATACTTTCGGTTCACTTCGGCCAAATAATCCAAACCATCTCTTACGGGGTTTGGATACTGGTGCAGTCATCTCTGGTTGAGCCACGACGGCTGCAGGAACTTCTGCTACAACTGGAGGAGGTGCTTCAACGGGTTTAACTTCTGGTACTACAGGAGTTTGGATAAGTTCAGGAATTTCCTCTAATTCATCATCGTACTCATCCTCAAAACCATCATCTGAAGAGAAGTTGCGATATCCATAGACCAGAACGCCTCCTAAAACTAAAACCAGAACACTGTAAAGAAGATAATCTGACTCCTCACTGACGGTTGCCTGAGTTGCAACAAAATCAAGGTCAGCTTGATCAGATATTCGCAGTTTCAGGTCATTTGCCATCCACATTTTGAGATTATATGACCCTATATCTGCACTTGAAGGGATACTGATTCTAAGTGTCACTTCAACAGATTGAGATGGTAAAAGAGTCAGAAGAGAACTAGGATAAGCAATCAACTTGCCATCCTTATCTTCAAAAGTTATCCACCCTTCCGCTAAGTTATCATTGGAATTTATTCCAGACACAACGAAGTAGATTCTCTTAGCCTCTTCCATATTTGTATTTGATATCTGGAATGAATGGGTTATGGTGCTACCCTGAGGCGCTTTCAATGGACTGGAGATTGACATAACCATATTTCCACTCTGTTCTAAAACAATAGAAATGGGTTCGGATTCCTCTTTTCTGCCATCTCCTGAGGAAGTTGCTTCTACAACCAAATAGGTGGATTGACCACTATAATCATCACGTGGTTCCAAGGTCAAAATCAAATTGATGCTTTGTCCTGGTGGCAAAGATGATACAAAACTAGGATTGAAGTCTAAACTAAATGCATTCGGGCTTTCATCAGATATAACCTCTAGATTGTAATTATTCTGCTGATTGCCTTCGTTAGTCAGAATTATAGTTATCTCAATTTCTGCACGATCACTGATGACAAAACAAGCACATGAGAAATCATAGTTTTCATTTTCATCCTTGTCAACACCTACCGAGAAATCCCAATCTGGTTCTGGCTCACTTGCGGTTGTCAGAAGTGTTAGAGTATCGTAAATATCTGAATCTGAGGCCGCGGTAACTGTAATCTGCGTAGGTGACTCCTGACCATCTGAAGCAGTATCTGGTGGTGTAACCGTTACCTTGATGTTTTCGCTATCACCAGCATCCAGTTCCAGATCATAAAGGTCGATATCGATTGTCCAACCATCATTATTATCGTAGGTCACTATGAACTCATCACTTCCAGAACCTGTATTCTCTACTGAAAGTGTGTAAATTGCGGATTTACCTAACTCGGCAGTTTTAGAGACACTGGATACTGGATCTATCTCAATGTCAGGCTTAGGCTCAATGAAAATGGTCGTCTGTAAATTAATTGACCACTCAATCTCACTAAGAAGATCTGTAGCCCCAGCCTCAAGGGTATAGGAATTCTCACCAGCTGGCAGGGTGTGACCTTCATATGACCAAATAAACTGAACCTCGACATAATCTCCACGATCCGTGACTTTATCTACGGTAGAAGACCAGGGAGACTCCCCCTCAGGAGCCATCCGCATATTGTAATATCCTGCAGTTTTACCCAGAATATCATCCACTCCAAACACATCGGAAACATGGAGATATACTGTAACTTGGCTCTGTCCTGCATTATGATTAGAGGGACTGCCCTCTGAGATTTGAACATGGCTAATGGAAATGCTGACACTTGTGTCACGAGAAGAGGCCCCATATTCTAATGCTATTGTAGTATTTCCTTCATTGGGTGGAGGCGGAGTAGAACCTGGCGTGGCTGTCCAAGTACTCTCAATCAAAAGGATTAGTGGTGAATCATCAATACCGGTCAATGAAAAGTCACTCTCTCCACCTATTGCAACCGTTTCACCAGATCCGACTTCTCCCTCAAATTGAAAACTATCCAGATTCTCATCGTTCTGAATTAAGGTATATGTAAGTGTTACAGTGGCATCGCGATTTGTGGAGATCCAGGCCTTACCTGACCAATCACCTGAAATATTAGCCGAAGCATAAAGTGAAGAAGTGGTCCATCGACCCACTTCTTGGGTATTACCTGCTGACTGTTCTCCATCGCCTATAACAACTGACTCAACATTCGTGGTGGATGGTTCATCAATCTGTAATTGACCATCGGGATCACCATAAATGTATAAATCAACTGAAGCGAAGGTCTCGCCACTGGCAGTTCCTCCTTGAGGGTACAATAACAACAACATTGCGAAAAACAGGAATAGCAACGCTCGCCTCATTTCTCTCTCACCAAATCGGTCCTATGTAAAATATTAACCTTCAGTCCTTTACTCCGTACTCCCAAACTTTATCTCCTATATAATGAAGAGCCTTGACGGCTTTACCTTTTTCCAAACTGAGCATATCCTTACTGCTCAGGAGGGCCTGACCAACTGCCAAGGGTTTGTGGTGGTTCTCTTCACGAATCCAGACATATTGCCCTTCAACCACCTCGGGACTAACCTCATTGATGCCAGCTGACATCACATTCGCCCCATTGCAAACAAATTTGACTGCACCCATATCCACCTGTACCCATCCAGTTTGCGGTACATTGGACAACAACCCCCTAACTGACAGATGAATCTGATCGTCCAAAACTAAGGCAATAATGTGTCCATGCTGAATAACAACATCAAAATTCTCAGAAAAGGCCTGTTCATAATTACCTGCAGAAATAGGAAGGTCAAGACCATGCGTATCCAACAGCCCCTGCTTGATCCTCTTAGCCTCTCTTTTATTGATTGGGCGCCGCTTTTTAACGACTAGATTATTTGCCACGGTACGACTATAGGAGGGTCTTTTATGTAGGTCTCCTAAGGCCAAATATGAAA
>DAXQ01000015.1 GCA_002506485.1 Euryarchaeota archaeon UBA136
CTCTTATCAACCCAAACACGCCTAACTTGTGGATACCAGCCAAAAACACCTATAAATCCTGCCAGCAAACCAATACCTTCGATCCAATCCATATTTTGTCGACTTTCTAACCTTATAAATAACCATAAGTGATGCTAAATCAAGATGACGGACGTGCCTTTCTTTGTATACGGAACCCTGCTTCCAGAACAGCCGAATTTCCGGCTGTGGAAAGATAGTATCTCCAGAATGGAATATGGGCGGATCAAAGATTGCCAGCTATTCGATATGGGTGCTTATCCCATGCTAGTCGAAGAGAATGAAAAATATGTGCATGGTATGCTGGTGTTTGTTGACCCTGAACATAAGGATGAAATGATCACAAGAATCGATGAACTAGAAGGATACAACCCTGAAAAACATGGTGAATCTGCATACAACAGGGAAATACGGGAAGTTGAACTGGAGAATGAGAAAACTGTGACGGCATGGGTATATCTGGGGCACAAAAAATATATTGATAAGGGAAAAGCAGTTCCAGGTGGGAAATGGGCAAAGCACGTTGCCAGGAAAAAGAAAGAACATCAGGACTGGTGGGAAGATACAGATACCGTTGCAGGATTACATGAAAAATAGTAAAATTAGTTATTTAATAAATAGAGATGATATAATACAATATACTAAAACATATTATATTTACAATAATACTAAAATAAAGGTTTTTACTATTATTTAGTAATTTATATTATTTAATCAATTATAGTAAAACATATTATATTATTAATAATTCTAATATTCACAAATCCCTAAAAATTTACGAAACTCCATGGGTTTCACATTTTCCAGAGATCTGTTTCGTGCTTGTAAGAAACGAATCCTTTATATATTACTTTTTATAATGTATAAAGTGAAAAGCTATGTCCGGAAACAAGATTGTAACAAATCCGATGCGGAAAATAGTACTATCTATTGTAAATCAGAAACAAAATGAAAACACACGCCAAAATTATGCTTCAACGCTATCTAAATTTTTGAGATGGTACAAAAGCGGAAATTATTCTGGACTAAATCCTGAAGTAATAAGAGAGTACCTGCTTTACATGGAACATCGCGACTACGAAAGATCGACTGTTTCTACAAACCTTTCAATATTAAAACAACTATTTCGTGAATTGTGGAAATCAGGAGTGATTGACATTGACACCTATACCCATCTAGTAGAGATTAAGATTAGGAGACAGAAAGGACAAAGACACAAGACATGGCTAGAACAGGATGATGTCCAGAAATTAATCGATAATCTGAATTCGGATAAAATGAGTATTGTAAGAGACAGAGCACTGATTGCAGTTATGACTGGATGCGGTTTGCGTCGTTTCGAAATCTCTGATCTTCAAATAACACAGATAAAAAAAATTCAGGGAAGATGGGCTTTCACCGATATCAAAGGAAAAGGAGATAGGTACCGGACTGTCGCAATCCCCGAATATGCGATGAAATGTCTGGAGGAATGGCTGAAAATCAACAAAAGTATTGGAAAAACAGAAAGGATATTCTTTTCGATACGAAAAAACGGCGAGATTGGAAATACCATGATTACACCTCAAGGAATAAGAGATATCGTTGTGAAGCATTCAAA
Organism: Euryarchaeota archaeon UBA136; assembly: GCA_002506485.1. Taxonomy (GTDB): domain Archaea; phylum Thermoplasmatota; class Poseidoniia; order MGIII; family CG-Epi1; genus CG-Epi1. The sequence goes on from DAXQ01000015.1 coordinate 1,619, forward strand.
AAATATTCTGGAAAAGAAAGTATTGCCACATGATATGAGAAGAACGTACGCCCAATTGTCTTACAAAGCCGGTGCGCCTTTGAGACAAGTTCAACTAAGTTTAGGACACAGCAGTATTAGAACTACCGAGATTTATCTAGGATTAGATCAAGATTTGACTAATGCGCCAGGTGATTATATCAAAATTGAAATATGAATCCAAAATCAACAGACAATAGGAAATATGTAGGGTACTTAGGTGAGTGCATTGCACAGCTTGAGCTTGCACGTAAAGGGCTCAAAATTGATAGAACAAGTGAAGGAATGATTTTCGACTTTGTTGCCAGTAACGGAGCCACGCTAGAGATTAAGACTTCCAAACCTTACATCAACAACAAAAATGTCGTCCTGAACAAGAAAAGTGAAAAAGGGGATTATTTTTACAAAAACTGGAAATTCAGGATTTCTAAAGATCAGGATTGGATTGATTTTTATGTGCTTGTCCTTCTGGATGAGGATAACACATACCTTAATTCATTCATAATTCCAAATAGAGACAGAACCAGTGAAAGTCTGGCAGGGCAGCTAATTGCAATTTCTGAAAATGCACTAAAAGGGAACTATAAGACAAGACATTCCCGTCAGAAAAAACAAAGGCCGTCTAAATGGGACAAATACAAAAACGACTGGAAAACTATTCTAGATTATAAAAAGAACAAAACAGTCTGATTCAATCTTCATCTGGAACAACCGTAATCACTGGACTATTTCTTAGAAGTGAACTCAAGGACCAATAATTTGCCTCGATAACCCTGACTTTTGTACCGACAGGAATCTCATCACCTTTTGATCTTGCCGCGACATTGTTTCCATGCCAGAAACTATTGCCGTACAGGCCGGCTTTTTCTATCTCAACTGAAAGGTTGTAGGTGGTAAATTTGTCAAGTACATTGGGTTTGCTAACCACCCCAGTATGTCCAACCAATTCCGGAAAAATAAGTTCAAGATCGAAACCTAGGATCTTCATGATACCGCGAGCTAAAAGTCCAAACGATCCATAGGTTAGCCCCCCAAACACTCCGAATAGTATACCACCGCTTGCAAAACTCAAAATGAGGAGGACTATTGGAAAAATCAGGGCTAATACAAACGTATCCAGGAAAAACCAAAGCAGTGGCTCAGTCTCAAAAGATATTTCCTGACCGTAATATTCTACACCTATTACATAATAGTTGAAAAGAGCACAAAAAGTGAAATACAATACACCAATCAGAGTATAGTAAACCTTCTTGACGAATTTCTGTTTGATCTTATACCCGTCCAGTTCAGTTGTAGCCGGTTCTTCATCAATAACAGGTTCTTGTGACGTTACATTCTCTGCAACTTTGGTTTCCTCATCCTCTTCGCCAAACTTAATTACTTTTACCATAATCAGATCCAAACATCGTTCGGAGCCGTGAGATTGCTTCCTGCGTCTCCAGTATTGACGACCCCCTTGGGTTCAATGAGCATGACCTTGCACTCTTTCTCCGCGTAAGGTTTGTGTTCAACACCCTTGGGAACCACAAACATCTCACCTTCCTTCAATTCCACCGTTTCGTTCTTGAATTCGATCTTCATCTCGCCCTCCAGTACTATGAACACCTCATCCGTATCGTCGTGGTTGTGCCATACAAAATCTCCCTTTATCTTCACCAATTTGAACTGATAATCATTCATCTCGGCTATTATTCGAGGAGACCAATGGTCTGTGAATTTAGATAATTTTTCCTTTAAGTTGATTTTAACCATTGTCAAGCTTCTAATATTTGTCCAAGGAACTTCTTCATTCTGTCCGTCTTTGGATTCTCGATGATGTCGGGTGCCCCTGACTCTACTACTTGTCCCTCATCCATATAGATTATCCAGTCGCCAACCTCCTTAGCAAAACCAATCTCGTGAGTGACGATGACCATCGTCATACCTTCTTTCACAAGTGACTTTATCGACTCTAGGACAGAGCCTATCAATTCTGGATCAAGAGCAGATGTAGGTTCATCAAACAGCATTACCTTCGGATTCATCGCCAGAGATCTGGCAATTGCAACCCTCTGCTTTTGACCACCGGATAACTGTCCAGGATACACATCCACCTTGTCAGACATATCTACTTTTGCTAGAACTGCTCTAGCTATATCGTCAGCCTTTTCCTTTGAATATCCTCTAACCTTTGTCAATCCCAATGTTACATTGTCCAAGACCTTAAGATGCATAAATAACTCGAATGACTGGAAAACCATTCCTATTTCGGAACGAATCTCATTGATATCTGTGGAAGGAGAATTAATCTGAACATCTTCCAGAAAGATTTCACCCTCTGTCGGTTCAATCAAACGATTTATGCATCTCAAGACTGTTGATTTGCCGCTTCCCGATGAACCGATTATAACAACTACCTGCTTTGGCAAAACTTCAAAACTTACACCTTTGACAGCGTGAACTCCCCCTGTGTATATCTTTTCCAGATTTCTGACATTTATCACAGGGGACTCTTCGTCGGACATTAATCCTCACCTCCAAGCCCCAATCCTGGAATTTTCAGTCGCTTCTCTACATATTTCAGTATGTTTGCCAGAGTATAGGTTATCACAAAATAGAATATTAGGACCAGACCCCATGTCCAGAAGGTCTCAAAAGTTAGGGATATCAACAACCTCCCCTTACGGGTTATCTCTCCAAATCCAATGGCTGAGGCCAAGGCTGAATTCAGAACCAGATTGACCGTCTCGTTCCCAAGCGGAGGTATAACTATCCTGATAGCCTGTGGAAGAACTACGAAACGCATTGACTGAATATATGTCAGACCAACACTTCTTCCAGCTTCCATCTGACCTGATGGGATGGCCTGAATACCACTCCTGATTATCTCCGTCTGATAAGCCCCTGAATTCAATCCTAGAGCGACCACAGCACTTCCATATGCCCTCTCAAGAGCCCTTTCTGGACCTAGAATGCTCTCGAAAGTAAGATCAACACCAATTTCGACCAGACCAAAGTATATGAAAAAGAATTGGACCAGAAGTGGAGTATTTCGGAATATATCTGTATATATTGTTGCAAAGAATTTTAGTGGATTGAAATTTACAAACTTCCAGGTTCCATCCTCTTTAGGTAGGGATAATGGAATCCTGAGATTCAATTGTGATGTCTTGAAAACAGCCAAGGTCACACCTATCGTAAATCCCATAAAGATTGCTAGTACGATTATCTTCAACGTGTTGTACATACCCTCTTTAAGAAATGGAAAAGCATATTTGGCAAATTTCCAGAAAGTATCATAACTTATTGCAGTATCTAGTACTCTCGGATCCAGTCCTTCCCTATCAGTATACAAAGCAGTACCTTCTTCACCAACTGCGAAACCAGAATAACCATCCCAGAAACTAACACCCGTGAAATCAGACCCAGCATTCTGCAATTGTGACTGATTGTAAAATGAACTACCACCATCTTCAGTCAACGCAACAAAATTATCATCGCCCACTATCCAGAATTTGAAGCGGGAAGAACCGCTGATTGACTTTAGAGTACTGGTCGTATTAGTTGGATGTGAATTTTCAGAAGGGACTTTCCAAATGTATCCAATTGCTGTAGGGCCAGTACCACTGCTTTGGATAACGGTTCCATTTTCTCCTACAATAAGGGCACTTACTGGACTGCCCTTGTATCCAAAAATAATCACATCATAAAATGATAAATCGCTAAACTCTTCCGGTGAATCTCGAATTTCCCAAGAAAGGCCACCATCTGTGGTAGCAGTTATCAGACCATCTGCACCAACTGCAAAACCTTCGTCCTCATTAACAAAATCAATGGAATAAATATCATTAGTAGTGCCTGTAAAATTTGATAAATCATCCCAGGTATTGTTGCTCCATTTCCAGATCTCACCACCAGTTCCAGAGACAAATATGACAGAATCAGCCAAGGACTCGAAATGAGGTACAGACAAATCATACAGATTGCCAGCACCCTCTATTGAATTACCAATCCAGGAATCGCCATTATTTATCAGGACCGTACCGGAATCTCCGACCACTATAGCTTGACCATTGAATTCAATTGCATTCAGATCCTGGATTACTCCCGAATCCTGCTCTGACCAGTTGACTCCAGAATTTACTGTATGGTATATCTTGCCATTTTCACCTATAGCAAAGGCTGAGGTTGAATTCAATGCAAGAACATCGTTCAGGTCGTTATCTGTTGATATTGGAGCTTGATCCCATCCCGTATCTATCTCTTCTTCAGATGTTAAACTGGGCGTAAACAAAAGCAGAATAAAAGCCAAAAACAACGAACAAACAGCTATTGTAAACGTTCTTCCGTGTTTTTTTCCGGATGAATATTTATCAGACAGCATACTGTAAACAAAAGGAGACCGTTTTAAACGATATACCTACCACCTCTACATTATATATAGACAATTTTATCGAACCTCGAGGCAAAACATGAAATTTAGCCAAATTTTGACAGTGGTCATTGGTGTATGTGTGCTGGCATCCGCGATGCCTGCAAGCGCAGCAACAATGAACTATAAGCTAGGTGTACAATCAGGAACTACCTCTGATGTGTATGCAGCAGACAGCCTGGCAAACGCTGAGGTTAGCGGTTTCGATACTATCGATCTCGCAATTGAAGCTTTGAAACAGGGTGATGTAGACTTTGTTCTTGGTGACCTACCAACTCTAAAGTTCTATCAAGCAGCAGACTCGGATGGACTATCAATTGCAGGTTCATTCAGTGAAGAGGACTTCGGTATCGCAGTGGCTTCTGGAGAAAGTGATTTACTAGCAGCAATCAATGTCGCCCTGACCGAGATTGTTGATTCTGGTGAATATGACACTATCTTCGCAGCTACTTTCGGCGATGAAATTGTGGTCTTGACTGATGATACTGATGCAGATACTGCAACAGCATACCCAGACGCAGCAAACGCTTCTGGAGCACTGGCTGCTGTATTAGAGGCAGGGAATCTAAACTTTGGTACAGATCCATTTTACCCGCCTTTTGAGAGCTATGCCTCTGACAATGTAACAGTCGAAGGATTCGATGCAGACATCGGCAATGCAATAGGGGCTAAGATAGCTGCAGCATACAATCAGAATGTCAGTGTTACATTTGTTGAAAAGTCATGGGACGAGATTCTAACATTCCAATATGATGGCTACGATGCAACTTTGTCAGCTATGACAAAAACCGCTCAGAGAGCAGAGAACACCGATTTCTCAAGAGCTTACTACTCAAGCAAGCAGGGAATTCTGGCTTCTGCAGACTCACCAACCATAAGTGGTGTCGCTGATCTGAACGGAACCTATGACGTCGCAGACCCAGTAGAGGAAGAGGACGACTCACCTAGTGTTACACTAGTTATTTCGGCTCTGACAGTCGGTCTTATTGCTGTAGCAAGAAGAAAGAACTAAGCAAGCAAGAAATTGCCTCAAGGGAGCCTGCCTTCAGGCAGGTTCCTAGGACATTATGAAAGTAGGAATTGTAATAAGCCAGACTGATCCAGAGACGGTCTGGAATGCCTTCAGGTTTGCGAATTTTTCAATAGGCAAAAATCATCAGGTCAGAACTTTTTTAATCGGAAAAGGTGTAGAATCTGTTGAAATAGTTCATAAAGAGTTTAAGGTGATCGAAGAGATTAACAAATATGTGGAAACGGGCGGTCAAATATTTGCCTGTGGCACTTGCCTAGTTTCACGTAACAAAGAAGGAACCCCCATCTGTCCAATGTCAACCATGCAAGACTTGATGGAACTTGTAGAAGAATCAGATAAAATTGTTTCTTTCTAATTAATCAGAGATAATTTGTGAAAACCTATATACCTAAGTAATTGATGAAAGATAACTGGTGTTATCCTTGATGTGAAGTTATGGAAACTGAAAACTACAAGAGTTTAGAGGCTAAACCTCTATTTGATAGCCAAAATAGAATTGAATCGTTATTTGATAGATTATCTGGAGTAATAAAAAAGAATAAAAATCCTGATGGTTCAGTTAAGGAGGAGCATTGGTCCGACGATCAGCAGCAGGAATGGGAAGAACTTAGAGCAGAGATTGAAACATCCAAAGAGAATATACAAGTAATCTATAATCCAGATGGTACAATTTATGATAAGGCAAGGTCAAAAAGAACCAATTCATTTTGGAAAAGAATTCAATTAATTAATTTAGGTATAGATCTAGCTGATATTATGATTCATGTTCCTGACCTTAAAGTTGGCTCCGGAAGCAAGGTACTTGAAACAGGAAGAACATACAGTTTAAAGTATTTTGAAAGTATAATGTGGGCACCAAGAACCATTGGAAAAGGATTGAAAGGAATGGATCTGAAAGATGCTCCAGATATTATTGAAGGAGGATTGAAAATGGCAGGAAAGGGTTTGGAACACGCGGGTGACGTTGTAGAATCTAGTCTAGGTCTGACACAGGTGACTGGTAAAACTGCCCAGGCTGTTGCAGAAGCGGCTCCACATGCCATTGAGGCGGGCCTTAAGAGTGCTGAAGTGGCAATCAAAGTACTTGAAGCATCTCCGCAAGCTATTGAGGCTGGACTTAAGGGTGCTGAAGTGGCAGTCAAAGTAATTGCAGCGTCTCCACAGGCTATTGAGGCTGGACTTAAAGCAGCTGAAGCTGCCATGGTCCTTCTGGAAGTTGCACCAAAAGCCATTGAAGTTGCCGCAGGTTCAGCTGAAATTCTAAAATTTGTGGGGAGTCTAGCCTCCATACTGAAGTAAAATCATTTTTTACCTTATCCCGTTTTATCGTATATTGGGCTTTCATCCAGATACATG
>DAXQ01000058.1 GCA_002506485.1 Euryarchaeota archaeon UBA136
TGGAAGAAGTATCATAGCTACTATGAAACTGGCCTCAGACCCATCGATTATGTATGTGATAGCCAAAAAACCCAAGAATGCGCTTGTGAGGGTAGCCATATCTGCATAGGAAAGGAGAGTCAGGGGTCTGAAAAATTTCTTGAGGGACAATTCAATCTCCTTCGGCAGTAGCCTGTATCTTCGACAATAAACGTTTGGGCCCCTCTATTATCTTCTCGGTGACAGACAGTGATGAGAGAGGTGTAAAGATAGCCAGTGTCTGACCTGCCAGAACACGATCACCTTCACTCACCTTGATATCTATTCCTGCAGCCTCAAATCTCAGATCAACGCGGGAACCAAAGTGAATCAACCCAATTCTATCTCCCTTGGATACCCTAGATTTGGGTTCTACATAACTCACTATACGGCGCACCAGGAAACCTGCAATCTGGGTAACTTTGAAGACACCGATATCTGTTTCTAATTTAGTGACCAATCTCTCATTCTGATCTGAATCTTTTGAAAAGGCTGGTAGATTGCCACCATCCCTGTGTTTCTGGGACAGGACCGTGCCATCGACTGGTGAGCGGTTGACATGTACATTCTGAGGCCCCATGAAAATTGAAACGTATATCATTCCACTGTGTTTATCGACCTTCTGGACAAGGCCGTCTGCAGGACTGACTATTCCGTCTTGGATTTCACGATATGGATCCCGGTAGAAGAAAAGCAGTAAAATTGACAATCCCATAAGAACCAAGGAGGCCAGGTACATCTCATCAAGTGGCATCCCAGGATCAAAACCCTGCTCCCGGATAGAACCGGCAGAGGCACCAAACGGGAAAAGAATAAGGCCCAGAACGGTAATGTAGATCACCATCATCGGCATGCCTTTGGCAAAGGGTAGGTTCTTTGCCCCTTCAGGTGCTTCACGTAAGGGAAGATCTATAACGCCCAGAATTGAATCTTGCATCTCCGGTAAGAAATGAAATACAGCTATAGCCAGAAAAATAAGGGCAATCAGACTTCCTACTTTTCCTATGACTGCATGGGCCCAGAAGAAAGTGTCATCCCCCCACACATGCTCATACGTCAACCAGATAACGCCTGCATTCCTGATTAAATTAAGGATATAGATTGGAGGCACTGTGGCCAAAAAGGCGTAGAAACGGCGGTTGTAGGGTGCTTTGGTGCAAATGACACCCCCGACAAAGATTATCATGCTCTGGAGTGCAGTACAGGCCAATACGATATTGACTGTAGGTGCATCTACATGCTGCCAACTCTCACCTTCTACTGATACTCTGACCTCCTGGTGTTCCGATGCAGGCCGATACCAACGTGAGCCCTCACCATAGTCAAGTGCTCCTAATGTCGTTTCTAGGTCAAGTACATTGAGAATCCAGATCGACTGTTCGGCTATAAAATGAATCAACCAGCCCGAGAGTAACGGGACGCGTTCAACGAAGAAATAGATTCCTCCTGCGATTACTGTCATCGCCGCTAACCATCGCAAAGGCTCATACTTCGCATTCCAGAGAATACTCTGGTATTCATGATAGGCCAAGTAACCAAAGAAAGGTACTGCGGCTGCACAAAACAAGGCATTAATCGGATCCTTGATAATTATATAATGTTCGACCTGAAGCCACCAGAAGAATCCAAGACAAAGCCAACCAACGATATTGAGATTGTGACCGATATTCGATGGAAAGCGTTTGCCCAGGTAAATGTGGTCCCGGCCAGACAGGAAATAACCTGTTGTAAGAAGAAATAACGAACTGATGACAAATACCTCTGCCAGCAGTGATAAGTCAGTTGCCATTATAGTTGGGACAAAACAGTTCTAAAAAAAACCCTCAGTTAATCTGAAAGCCATTTCTGAGCATCATTGTACGACTCTAGACCACCGACGTCATACCAGGTTCCACGGAAGACAACCGAACGGACATCATTCCTTCCTACGTTCCATGCCAAGAAATTGCCCATAGCATCCCTGTCTCCTCCTGATCCAATATAATCCAGGAAATGTGAAATGCCGGACTTTGACAATAACCAGTACGCCGTCGCAGCCAGTGTTGATGGAGGTACAAGCGGTTTTTCCACAAAATCAGAGATGCGATCACCATCCTGCTGGGCTATTCCATACAGTTTAGCGAGTTCAATATCTTCGACATCATACAGCCCAATGACATCCCGACCCGTATTCTGGGCCATGGTCACCATGCGCTTTAGATCGAAATCCGAGAGGTTGTCTCCTCCGGCAATGAAAACCGGGCCTTCAATTTCCAATTCCTTGAATAGCAAATGAAGGGCCCCTAGTGCACCTAACTTCTCCTCTTCACTCAGACTGGGCTCAATGTATAACTGTAGGTTCATAGTTCCCTTGTAATCGTCTATAAAATTCTGGAATTGAGAAGCAAAAAGACTGTTCACAGATATGATTATTCTATCCGGAACAACGTTCTCTAGAGATTCTATAACATGCTGAAGCATGGGTTTGCCTCCAACATCCAGTAGCTGTTTAGGTATATTCTTGGTCAAAGGCAGCATCCGTTTGGCGAAACCGCCAGCCAGTATGATTGAATCCATCAAAGGTTTATTTTACCGCCTGACAACAACTCTTGAAGAGCATCGTCGGCTACTGATTCCAACTTGTCAGGATCGTACAATTCCTTCTTGATGTTCTTGTGATGATCCTTGACAACACGCCACCTTGCTTGGCGTTCTTCCTGGGCCGTCTTTCGGTGAGTACGCAGAGTCTCGAGCATTTCCATGGCTTTTGCGTGCTGGCCGTCAGCCTTTTTCCTGATAACAATGAATTCCTCATGTTTCTTGTTGGCTTCAATCGACAAATGGGTTGCCTCTTTCATCAATTCCTTGTTCTTCTTGTACAATTCCTTATTCAATCGTGCCAGATTGACCACGGCGTCATGTTCCTCATTTGACTTGCTAATCTCAGAACCAATCTCTACGTCTAATTCTTTTACCTCAGAATGCAGATGTTCGTGAGTAGTAAGGGTTTGCTGCTGGTCCGTCAAACTCCTACGAAGTATCGACAATTTCTCCAGAATCTCACGCTCCTTGGCTATGGTCATCTCAGTCGTCTCCAACCGATTCTCAGCGGCCATTATCTCACTGATTATGGCCTGAACTGTATCCTTGACCGATTTAGCGCCTTTCCTCCCTTTCCTTTTTTGTTGTTGCAACTCGTTGAATTGCTTTACCTTGGCCATAGCTGCGTCACGAGATTTCATGTGCTTTTCCTTGGTTTTCTTGTTAACTTCCATCTTCTTACGATAATTCAGTACTTCCTTCATGACCTTGTTACGTTGATTATGCAATGAATCCCTTTCATCCCTTATCGTTCGGGACTCCTCATTGAAGGCATTCCTTTTCGTGATACAGTTCTGGAAGCGTTCCTCGGCCAACCTGATCTCCGACTTGGGCTTTTTCTGACCTCTATTCTTTTTCTGGCTCATCTACTTTATTCTCGTGAGTCCCAATCCGATTGAGACGATATCCACGTTTAAGGTTCAAATATAAAGCTGACGATTGACCCTAATACGCAAAAGGATTGAGAATCGCGTATATTGATTCATCGACTGGACCTACTTCAAGCTGCATTGGTTCGCCAGTGAAATTCTCAACAACTTCCATATATCTTGCCGCTGCCTCGACCCTGAGCTCATCTGTAAGCTTGGGTGGCTTGCCATCCCCCATGAATCCCTGATCGGCCAGCCAGGTCCTAACATATTCCTTGTCCAGTTTCCTGGGCTCTTCTTCTTTCTCGAATCGGGCCTCGTAATCATCTGCCATCCAGTATCTACTGGAATCTGGAGTATTGACCTCATCCATGAGCATTATCTTTCCGTTGGAGATTCCGAATTCATATTTAGTATCGACAAAAATAAGTCCGTGATCTGCCGCACGAGAAACACCTCTCTCGTACAATCTCATAGCTATGCGTGCCAGCTCCTTGTACAATCCCGGTTCCAGAATCTTTCTTTTGTACAATTCAGAAGGGGGGACTGATTCATCATGTTCTCCCTGAGCAGCCTTCGTGGATGGTGTGAGGATGGGTTCGGGGAACTTCTCATTCTTTCGCATTCCATCTGGCATTTCATTACCACAGAATTCTCGGTCGCCTCGTTTGTATGCCGTCCAGGCCGAGGTCGATGTAACTCCCGTCAAGTATCCTCTGACCACCATTTCGACTTGGATTGGTTGGCAGCGCCTAACCTTCCATACATTTGGATGAGGACGCCTAATCACATGATTGGCAACGATGTCGGCAGTTTCGCCAAACCACCAATCTGCTAATTCAACTAGTGAGTGACCCTTGAAAGGAACGGTTCCCAATACTCTGTCAAAAGCAGATATACGATCCGTAGTTACCATAGTGATGGTGTCATTGTCATCGTCGATGTAATTATCACGTACTTTACCGCGATACAATTCTCCCTGATCTTCAAAATTGGTCTCGTCTAGCGTATATTCAAGTTGCTGTTTCAATAAGTCGCGGTCCATTGCAATAGGCTTATTGCGCAAGGGACTAAAAGAACCACTCCCGTATACTTTTCAGTTTATGCTTAGTAAAACACTCAAAGAAAATGCTGGGAGAGCGCTAGAACCACTGGGTAAAGGTATAGGAAAATTGGGTATTAAGCCAAATCATATCACAATTGCAGGCTTTGTCCTTACCTTCTATGCAGCATGGTTTCTATACAACAAGGACGTCTACTATGCTTTCTTGATTGGCCTCATTGCTTCCCTGTTTGATGGTGCTGATGGACTGGTCGCCCGTTCAACAAGAACCTCTTCCATAAAGGGAGGATATCTTGATGCGGTAATTGACCGATATGCTGACTGTATAGCTTTTGGGACCTTGATCCTGTGTGGATGGATGAAACCGATCCCAATCCAAGGACTGGATGTCATTTCCGGAGAGATGTGGGCCATAGCTGCCTTGGCCGGGGCTTTTCAGACGTCATACAGTAGGGCAGCTGCTGAAAGATTGGGGGTCTCGCAGGAGAGTATAGGTATTATTGAAAGACCTGAAAGATGGTTCCTATTGGGAATGGGATTGCTAATTGGTGAAATGTTGGGAGATGTCGAGACCATAATTACATGGGTAGTGGCCTTTTTGGCGATATTCGGAAATATAACCGTCCTACAGAGAATGTATCATTTCTGGACAGAGGCAAAAGATGACTGAATCCAAGGATTTTTTGCGTGAAGGGATCGTCTCCTTCTTCTTCCTAGGAAGGGTCCCTGTAGCACCTGGAACCTTTGGTTCATTAGGTGCATTTGGTCTAGCATACTTAATTTCAATCTATCTTAGTGATATTGCTGGGTTTCTGTTGCTGGGACTTGCCGGAATCTTCTACTATGTGGGATTACAAGTCGCGCCCTGGTGTGAAGAGAAATTCGGAAAGGACCCGAGTATCTTTGTACTAGACGAAGTGATTGGAGCTTTCACTACACTGGGTTTTCTCATGATTCTGTCCATAAACCTTGATTCAAGCCTTTGGATACTAACTTTTATTGCATCTCGAGGATTTGATGTGATAAAAATATGGCCTGCCAAGGATTTGGAAGGAATAGCTGGTGGTCATGGTATTATGCTGGATGATGTTGCAGCTGGTTTCCATACGTTAATCTTGGTCTTGTTACTTGAAGAATTCAATTTACTCTAAGCATAAATACGGCTGCTATTTTGGCTTGACATGTATGAAAAGCTGAACCAGACTGGAAAGGAAATCGATTTGAATGATTATGTAGACGGGGGAGAAGGAATCTACAGTGTTCGTCAGGTCGACAAGATAAGGTCCTGGAACAACATAGAGTACGGTGCAGGCTTGTCCGGGAAAAACACACCGGCGACAAAATTGTCCATGAATAGGGCCTACATACCACCTGGAGGAATCGCCAAGGCCCATATCCATGTGGATTTTGATGTCATGGTCTATCTACTGAAAGGCTCCGTACGACACGAATATGGTGATGGTTGCAAGAAGTCGGTCGTACATCAAGCAGGAGATATGTTTTACATTGAACCAGGATTGCCCCATGAGGTTTTCAATGTCAGTGACAAAGAGGAAGTGCATGCCCTTGTTGCCAGATCGGATGCTGCGGAATGGCAGAATATTATCCCTTATGATAGAATCCATGAAAAACCGATTTACGAAGAGTATTAACCGTTCAATTTTTATTCCGCTCTTAATCTGCAAAGATTGAGTTTTATGGCCACGGAAATAGAAATCAGAGTCGGTCTAAAATCTGGAATGGCAGACCCCGAAGGAGCTAATGTCCAAAAGGCCTTGGGACTTCTAGGATTCGAGAATATCGATACCGTGAAATCCGCCAAATGCTATCGTGTAGTAATCGATGGAAATTCAGAAGATGCCCTAGCTCAGGCTGAAAAGATGTGTCAACGGTTATTGGCAAACCCTGTAGTGCATGAATACTCGATATCGGTGACAGACTGATGCTGGAGCAGGTAACTGGAACTGAAAAAGTATATCATGTCGATTTGGAAGGTGATCTAACCAAGGTTGTAGAAAATCTAGGCTTGGGGTTATTGCCTGACGAGATTGAAAAGGTGAGAAAACACTTTTTGGAGGAAAATCGGAAACCCACGGACGTTGAACTTCAGGCCATAGATCAGGCATGGTCAGAACATTGTTGTTACAAATCTTCGAAGTCCATATTAGAGGAGACGGTTTTCGGACTCGAATCCAGCAAGAAGGTAATCGCTCGAGAAGATGCAGGAATCATGGAATTCGATAGTGAGCATTATTATGCGGTAGGACTCGAATCCCACAATCATCCTTCAGCGCTGGACCCATATGGCGGATCTGCGACTGGTATCGGGGGCATACTGAGGGACGTGGTGTGCATGGGGGCCCAACCTGTTGCTCTAGTAGATTCTCTGTTTTTTGGCGATTTGGATTTACCCAGGGAAAAATTGGCTGATGGCGTTAAGCATCCTAGATACTTGATGGGAGGGGTTGTCGCTGGAATCCGTGACTATGGTAACCGTGTAGGAATACCGACCATTGCCGGACAAGTTTCTTTTCATCCTCAATACACTGGCAATCCTCTCGTGACTGTAGGTTGTGTGGGGATGGTACGTAAGGACATGATGATCCACAGCCGTGCCGGTGCTGTGGGAGATGTCTATATTCTAGCTGGAGGCCGAACGGGCCGAGACGGAATCCATGGTGTGACATTTGCATCCCGTGACCTGGATGCCGGGTCCGTCGATGACATTGGAGCTGTACAACTAGGAGATCCCATCACCAAGGAACCATTGATGCATCTGTGTTTAGAATTGAACGAAATGAAACTCCTGACCGGAATGAAGGACTTGGGAGGGGGAGGACTGTCTTGTGTAGTTGGTGAATTGGCATTGGATGGTGGCTTTGGGGCGAGTGTGAACCTTGAGAAAGTTCCACTGAAAGTCGAGAATATGGCTCCTTGGGAGATCTGGGTGTCTGAATCACAGGAAAGGATGATGTTCACTGTAAAGCCTGAAGACGTGGACCGAGTTCGAGCAAGATGTGAAGCTTGGGATGTAGAGGCTGTACCAATAGGCGAGGTCATAACTGAAAAAAGAAATATTGTTAGATTCAATGGAGTGGAAATATTGAATCTGGATTTGGAATTCACGACAGGAGGACCTGTTTACAATAGGCCATACAACTTACCAGATTACGATACCTGGCCTGCTGCACCATTACCAGAATATCCTGCCGATTTAGGAAAGACAATTCTGGATCTGGTTAGCCAGCCAGAGGTAGCATCCAAGGATTGGGTAATCCGGCAGTACGATCATGAAGTAAGAGGAAAAACCGCCCTGAAACCAATACAGGGGCCAATTGGAAAGGATGTACCGGGAGATTCATCGGTTTTGAAGCCTGTAGATGACTCCTGGAAAGGTTTGGCTCTGACTGCAGACGTGAATCCATATCTGATGGAGGCGAATCCATACCATGGAACAATGAGTGCTGTAGAAGAGGTCTGTAGAAATCTGGCCGCAGTAGGGGCTAGAATCGATTCTCTAGCAGATTGTCTATGTTTTGGTAATCCACGTAAGCCTGACATCATGGGTCAATTCAAAGCGAGTTGTGAAGCACTAAGGGATGCGGCGATGGCTGTTGATGTGCCTTATGTATCCGGAAACGTTAGCCTGTACAATGAAACCTCAGATGGAGCAATACCTCCAACCCCAGTATTGATGGGAGTTGGGCTGGTAGAGGATATTCGGAACTGTACTACAAGCGACATGAAAAAAGACGGTTCTATCTGGTTAATTGGGAAAACCAAGGAGGAGATGGGGGCAAGTTTGTATTACCGCAGTATTGGCAAGGATTGTCCCAATATACCCAAAACAGATTTCGATTCATTCATGCCACGGATGGAACAATTGATTCTAGCGATAGAGCAAGGAGAGGTTGTGGCTTGCCATGACATCTCCACTGGAGGAATTGCTACAGCGGTAATAGAAATGTGTATGAGTGGCGTAGGTGCCAGCATCAGACTTGGTGAAGATATGAGAGCCGATGTAGAGCTTTTCAGTGAATCAAATGGAAGATGGATTGTGCAGGTTGCAAACGGTAAAGACAAGGATTTTGCAAGAAGATTCGATTATGCGACCAGAATTGGGGAAGTTGGAAACAAGATCGCTTTCAGCAAAGGCAACGATGTAATAGCCGAATTAGAAATTGACGAACTAAGGAATGCATGGACAATGCCTGTGTGGGATAGGTTGGCTTAAGCTTTTATTCAGTTCCTAAAATGAAAGATTAACATGACTATTGACGCGATACTGATTCTGATTATATTTGTCATTGCTTTTGTACTGATTTTGGGAGAATTTGTACATCGTACTTTGGCTGCATGGGCTGGAGCAGTGGCTATGCTTATTGTCGGAAAGATGTATGGTACTCTGGATTGGTGTTCTGGACATGGGAGCAATCATTGTGAACACAATTTGTTCACTGCTATTGATTTCAATGTAATTGGATTGTTGGTAGGGATGATGATTTTTGCTGCAATGCTAGAAATATGTGGTTTCTTTGAATTTGTTGCAATAAAGGCTACAAAACTATCGAAAGGAGACCCATGGATGCTAGTTGTATATTTGGGTACTTTCACAACTTTAATCTCTGTTGTTATAGACAATGTAACTGCAATCATTCTGATTGCACCAATTACAATCAAAATATGTGATAAGATAAAGATCAGTGCAATCCCTCCATTGATTGCTGAAGCTATTCTGTCGGACACTGGTGGCGTCGCTACATTAGTGGGAGATCCACCCAATGTAATGATTGCCTCATTTACTGCAAGTGACCCCAATGTATCTGCATTCACTTTTAACAGTTTCATCGAGCACCTGACACCTTTGACCATTCTCGCATGGGTTGCAACACTAGGGTATATGCGATATTATTACAGAGATTGGAGAGAAAGTAAACCTGAAAACATTGAAGAAGTCCTACAAGAAGATGAATGGACTGCTGTAAATGACATGGGCATGATGAACAAAACTTTGATTTCTTTAGCAGGTACTATAATTCTATTCTCGCTACACGAACTCGTACTAAGTCCAAGAGGTATACATATTGAGATTTCTGCGATTGCACTTTCAGGAGCTGGAATTGCTATGGCTTTGTCTTTACCAGATATCACTCATGTAATTGAAAAAGTTGAATGGACAGCATTAGTATTCTTTGCCGGTTTATTCGTAATGGTAGGAGGACTTGAACACATGGGACACCTAGAGTCTGTAGCTAATTGGATTTTTGGTAATTTTGGTCCCGGTGGTTCTATCTCAAGTGATCCAATGGTATTAGCGGTAGTAATGATATGGGTAGCTGCAATATCATCAGCCATAGTTGACAATATCCCTTTCTGTGCAGCAATGCTTCCAATCATTCAAAAATTGGGAGAATTAAGTGAAGAAGTGAATGTAATACCCTTGTATTGGGCCCTAGCAATAGGTTGTGGCTTTGGAGGAAACGCAACACCCATTGGTTCTAGTGCTAATGTAATGACTGTGTCAATAAGTGAAAAAGGAGGTCACAAAATAACTACTGCTGAGTGGATGCGAGTTGGGCTACCTGTGATGCTTATCACTTGTGTAGTTGGAACAATATTCATGGCATTGTTCTACGATTCTCTGTATGTAAATCCCTAAGAGAAAATATCCTTACGACAATCAGAACATACTCCCTGCATGTCTACTGACTCTCCACAATCCGGGCATTCCTGCTGTTCCCAGAACTTCTCTAACCAGGCATCGATTAACTCAGGCTCATCAGACTCCTTAACCATCTGTAATTCGTAGTTTCCTTTTTGAGTTATTTCGGACAACTTAACCAACCTCTCCAGACCAATCTCTAGGTTGGTCTCAACTTCTTTCTTTGAGGTGAAATAAGGTGCCAGAAAGACACCTGCAATGAAGGAAGCCATATGAGTTCCATGACCTATACCATCCTCTGTACCTAACCCCACGTAGAGGGTCTCCATTCCAATGAACACCAGTGTCGCAAGTAATACCGGTACTCGATGCATGAATATCGGGCCCAGGAGCATCGGAATCTCGTCACGGGGGTAGAGCAGGGCAAAACCACCCATGATGCCAAAAACAGCCCCTGAGGCACCGATATTGATGGTTTCAAGGCCTGTTCCATTCCAAACCGATATTGATCCCGTTACCAAGGAACCTATGATCCCGCTGATAAAGTATATCCTGAGAAAGGCCCGGGAACCTATTCGGTCTTCGAAAGGTACTCCCAGCAGAATCAGAATCAGCATATTCATCAACAGGTGCATCGGTCCTCCATGCATGAACATGGCACTGATCAGAGTTAACAGCCCGAATTCAGGAGACTCGAGATACATCGATCTGAATCCCAGTTCGAAGAAGGCGTCATAGCCCATCTGAGGTGAGATCCGATAGATGACTGCCCATACTGCGAATATCGCGAAATTGATGAACACCAGCGATTGTGATACCATGAACTCATTGCGGATGCAATAGTAGGCTACGAGAAGCCCTACCACAACCAGAATCAGAGTTCCCACAAACACAGTACTGACTGGACCTTTACCGCATTAAAGCTGACGCTGGGTCTTCTGAACGGACTGGAGAAGGCCGTGAAGCCCTCTCCTTTTCCTTTCGACGTAGAACCGTCTTACTCTTCTTCCCTGCGTAGGGAAGCGCCAACGGCTGCAACTAAGGCAGCTATAGACATTCCAAGGATTCCAACTGCGAAAGATGGTGTAGATGCCTTGTTCTTGACTACAGCTATCTCACCGTTTGCATCGTTGTCGTCCTTCTGGTTCAGGTACTCGTCCTGTCCTGTGTGGCCTGCATCAATATCCTGTTGCTCTGGCTCTGGGTTAATCATTGCATAAACACTGACACTCTCGAAATCCTTAACTGTTTCACCAGGTATGAATGCCTCTTCCCATGTTCCAGTTGCATAGTACCAGGTCATGTAGATGCCCTGATCCTCAAGCACAGGTTTTGGTGCCATCAAATCAACAGTAGTCGAAGCGACACGGGTCATACGCTTTACTCCTTCTGGAGTAGAGTATGCATCACCACTGGAGTCCATGACATAGAAGACAACCAATACATCGGATGCGTAGTTACCTTCGTTCCATGCCTTGACCGTTATGTCCAGTGTGTCTCCTTCGATTACACTTGCGCGGTCGAATGAAATCTCGCCAAGCGCAAACTGTGATGGCTTGATGAACAAGGTTGCCGCTACTGGCTCCCTCATGTCCTCGCCACTTCCTACATCGTGTGCATTGAGCACAACATCGAACTTGCGGTTACCTGCTGGTTCACCGGATTCTTGGTCGTAGTCTGGTGCACCGAAGCGGACCGTGATCGTTGCCTCGTCATCTGGTGCCATGTCAAATTCATGGGTCCAAGTGCCATCGTCGTTCGAGGACGTGGTTATTGAATCAAAGAGATCACCATTCATCCTGACGTTGATCGATATGTCGAATGCAGCTCCATCGTAGACATTTCCTTGAGCATCCAGTTCAGGAGTCAGACGGAAAGTGTTGTCCTCGGTACCTATGTTCTTTGCAAAGTAGTCGATCTCGACCGCCAAGCTTGGGAATATATCATAGGTCAGCTGACCGGGGTCATCCTTGGTCAGGAAGAAACCTGTATCCAAAGTTCGGATTAGTTGTACTCCACCGATGTCGGCTGATCCATCAAGACCTCTGGCCCGGAACACGAATGCATACGCATTGTCGTCAGATGGGTCATAGTCAAGACCATTGTATCCCAATCTGCTCGAGTCCAGATAGATATAGTATGGATTCCAACCAGATGAGCGGGTCAGTGAGTCTCCGACTTCACTGTGATCCGAACCATCCATTATAGTGAATCCATTAGCTGCCCAGAGACCGATACTATCAGCATCGTTCAATGAGGAACCCTTCTTCTGTGCAATCACAGATATCGAACTGTCATCCGACATGTCAAAGTTAGCCCAGAACACCAGATATGACTCTGCAGTCCAGACCTGGAGATAGTTCGTTCGGGCCTGTTCATCAGCTGAAGCATCGGATACTATGGTGATTGCACCTTCCATCATTGGATGGTACTTACAATAGTAACTGAAGACTCCAATCTCGGTGAAGGTCAATGACCAGCTCTCACCGGCTGCAATGTCGAACGAGTCGAACTGTGCATTATCATCTGTGACTGTGTGGGTCATAGTGTCAGCATTGGTCCAAGTTACTGTTGTTCCAACCTGGGCCTCAGGGGCTGAAGGACTATATCCTCCGGCCTGACCGACTATGCTCACTGATAGTGTATCAACTGCAACACCAGTCTCGTCCCAATCAACTCCTATGGCTCCATCGCCTACATCTGAAGGTTCACCTTCGACCGCAGCCCAGTTCTCGCCACCAGTTAACGTTGGCGAACCCAGATCTGCACTCATACCTACAAGCAGCATGTGATTGGCATCATTGTTCGCACTGAACAGGTCAGCCAGGGTTGCTCCTGTAGAATCAGCGATCATAACACCTGCTGTGTACATGCCCGCTGTATCCATTCCTGGGAATGTGAACGCTATCTCTCCTGTGGATTGACCTGGGAATGTATTACCCATCTCATCGTAGTAAGCCATGTTCAGATTTCCAAGTGCACTGGAAGAAGACCACACCTCATTGCCGCTCATGTCATTGACATAAGCCTTTGCGCTGGCTGATTCTACAGCACCACCGGCACCGAGATCACCCACTCCTTGATTTATGAAAGACGTGGTAATCTGTGCTGACTCTCCAATCTCCAAAGTGTATGGAGTTGAGTCGGATGTCTGAGCAAGATCGAAACCAAGAGCGTAGATACCTACGTCGTCAATTTCCCAGTTACTTTCCCAGAGAGGGAAACCGCCACCAAAGTGGAACCTGATTTGCAAATTGTCAAAACCAGCTCCAACATAGTCATCCAGTCTGCATTGTGTTTCCACGAAATTAGACCCACCGGAAGACGCCATAGCAAAGGCTATCTCTCCGGACAATGGATTACCGTAGTATGCGTAGTTGTAGATGTCACCTCTGTACATCTCTCCAGATGTAGTGGGCAAACCAGCCCAAGAGTCACCGCCATCAGTACTGATTTCGACTCGACCGCCATCATAGTAGTAATAATAGGTCGGGTATTCAACTCCATAGAACGCGAATCTGTGATTAAATACTAATTTGGCTGAAGTTGCCTTTGAAAGGTCGAAGATCGGTGAGGTCAGACTTGTGTCATCCCCATCGTTAGGAGAGCCGTACACGTCGTTACCGGCCCACCATACAGGTGAATGGCTCATTTCGCTAGCACTGCTTGCAGAAGGTTGCCAATGATAACCGTCCTTGGGGCCGCCTTCCTTGATTGACATCCAGTCATCATCATAGAACATCTGCATATTCTCGTCAGGCTTCTTGCTCAGTGCCGATCCATCTGCAGTGGTACCTGCAACCGTGAACATGGTCTCTCTGGCTGCACTAACCTGATTGTCACCTGTGAAGTCGTCTCCATCAGATGGTGTGTTGCCTATCCAAGTATCAAATATGATCTTGTATGAACCTGGAACCTGGAAGTGGTAATCCCATACCTTCTCTACAGCATCACCGCTCTCGAAGACACCGCCGGTGCCTGATCCTGTAATTCCAACCAGTTCCTCAAAGGCCACGGATTCCATTCCAGTTCCAGTAAAGCTCAGCGAATCTATGTACCAATGTTCACCATCACCTGGCCATTGATAATTGTACATGCCTACAATGAACTGAAGACGAACATCTGTCATACCGACATAGGCCGACATATCAAATTCAGAGGTTATGTACTCGTCTTGGTCATTCATAGCAGCCTTGTCACCAGGACAAGAACCACAGTGTACGAAACCTTTCTGATTATACAATGGATTTCCATAGCCTTGATAGTTGTACATGGTTCCAGTATATCCACCAACAGGTGTAAAGAGCTCCCAAGTCACTCCCTCATCTGTGGAAATTCGGACCTGAGCACCATTGTAGGACGGATAACCGCCATAGTAGTCAAAGTTATACCTGTGCTTCAACAAGAAGACCGTATCACCCGGAGCGCTAGAGAAGTCAAGTGCTCCTGTATGAGCCTCAGTATGTCCTCCACCATAATACATCTGGAACTCACCGCCGTCTGGACCCCATGAATTGGTCTCATCACCGTCGCCATCGTTAGTGTTGAAAACAAGTCCTGGATCTCCACCGTATGCTCCCCAGTTACCACAGTAAGACCAGTCATCATTACATTCTGAGTCTGCGGACCAACCGGCTGCCTCAGCGGCTGCCTGATTGGAATAGCCTTCCAGATCGTCGCTTGCATCAAGTGTCCGGATTCCCAGAGGACCGATCTGCAACCTTAGCTTAGCTGCATTGGCTGCCTGAGGGTTGATACCTGCATTGATGACAGTGGTACCAACTGGTACTACTGCATTGATAGGTATCGGGTCTGGTAATTCCAGGCCGCTAACCCCTACATTATCATTGTACACCATTCCCGTGACAGCTAGGTCATCGAAACGGAGGAATGAATCGTAGGCTGATAAACTCGTTGGAATAGTCGACCATCCAGCCACTACACGGAATCTGATGTCAGACTGCCCTGTGTATGGGTCTAGGTCAAAAGTAACCTTACACCAGTTCTGAGGGCTGGGTGTATAAGTAAAGAGAGTGTTGTCAGTTCCATAGTAGGTATATCCGGGCTGACCACGCAATGGATTTGCATAGTAAGCATAGTTGTAGATAATATTTGGATATCCACCACCGTCTCCACATGTGCTTGTGGGCGTTATCATATCCCATGATGAACCACTGTCTTCTGAGATCTGCATCTGATAACCATCGTACAGGTAATACGCGTAGAATGATATCATCATCTGCAATTCAGCCGTGACTGGGAGTTTAAGATCCAGATCAGGCGTTGAGACATAAGGATCTCCAGGTATAGCATTACCTATTCTATAACCACTGTCCATCGAATATGATCCACTGGTCGAATCCTCGTCCCTAACATCCCAATCGGATGCACCGAACTTGACCTTTCCAGTTGTCCAGTCTCCCATATCTCCGTCATCGAAGTTATCTGCGAAAATCACGAACTTGACCTCACGGAAAGCAACTTCACGATTGTTGGACATATCCTGGTCGCCTCCATTATCGGCTACGCTAATCAGGACTCCGAGCTTATCGCCAACTGACAGGCCTTTAAGAGAAGGTCTGAACGTGTTGGTCTCAAAGAAACTTACCGAAGCTGATTCCTTGAAACCCAAGGAACCTATAGTCTGAGTCTCTGTGGCATACGTCGTACCTACTTCCTTCATAGTGACTTCAACGTCATCCAACCTGAAGTAGGAATCATAGTAAACTAAACTGTACGTGTTGTAACCCACGACCCAGCGGAATTGTACATCTGAATATCCAGTGTAGTCATCCAGATTCATCTTCATGGTCTTCCATGGTGCAGTGTGAGTCATGTACGTGTACAGATCATTAGTGTTGTAGTAAGTCCATGCATCTATCGAGGTTGATATTGGAGTGTTGTACCAGACCATGACTGGACCGTAGTACTTGCCAGCCGTGAAATGATCATTGTCAATGTAATCCCAAGAAGCACCACCATCTTTCGAGCCTTCCAAATATGCACCCTCATACCTGAAGTAAAACTGATATGATATCTTGAACTCCATAGTCAGCCCTGTTGCCTGCGAGGTATCATACGATGGTGTAGTCAAATGACTCAGCATAGCTGGCATTGGCCCAAGCGTTGTATCGGACGTTCCAGAATCACAGTCTTCATGTATCCAAAGTGAGTCATCCCAATTTTGGAAATTGTAGTAGCTGAATGCATAGTTACTGTTGATCCAGCAGTCACCATCGCTGGTCACAGCTACCGATCCCTTGTAACCTACCGTAGTGAATTGAGACCACAATGTCTCAGTGGCTCCGCCTGTGGTTGCGAATCTCTTCATACCGCCATAGTAGGCTGACCAGTAGTATCCATTGACGTAGACCTGTCCGTCTTGCACGTCAATCGATGACGAGTATCTAGCAAAGGTATTGCGCGCACTGTAACAGGATGACGAAGCGCAGTAAGTACCACTGCCAGATCTCTCATATCCTCTTACAAGGCCATTGAATTCACGGTATACTATGTAAACGTCACCGGTCGCATCATCTATATCCATGTTGGATGCATAAAAGCCATACGATAAGCCTCCGTAATAGGAAACTGATTTTCCAGTGCTCGCAAGATTACTTGCGGACAGGATTACTGCCTTTCGGTACGCGTTAGCGATATTACCGCCCTGTAGCGCAAATATCTCGCCATCATAGTGTGCTATGGCAATTCCATATCTGACGGTCGAGAGGTTACAGGTCACTCTGCTACCATCGCTCATATCCCACTTACAGATCCTAGTGGTGTATGAGTTCAGATTGGCCAATCTTGCCAAAGTGTAGTAATAGCTTCCATCCTCTGTAACATCCAGAACATTCCTGAGGTACGTGGCGTCTGGACCCAGAATTGTGGTCGCAGTGTGCGTAGTTGCATTTATTTTGATAACCTCGTTCGCCATTCTGTTAGCAACCAGAATGTCCGTTCCATCGTAGTGGATCTTCTCAGCGTCTGAGAACATCCCTCCCATAGCTAGCGACTTGCGTCCCGAGGACCATGCGCCGTCATCCGGGGCACCTTCATCACCATAGTTGTAGTTGCCCGCTCCATCGTTAGCATTGGTGGTCCAGCTGTCCGTTCCCTGATATGCTCCTGAAGTGAAACCGCCACCATCACCACCATCGAAATCGTAAGTCGTTGTAGTTTCCTGAACCTCGAATACCGTAGCAGAAACATCTATGCTCGTCTCAGCGACTGGGGGACAGCTACCTGCGGTGTCACAATTGACACCATAGTTGGTAACCTCTGCTCCAAAGACATTGTCAGTGGCCAGCGAAACTGGATCTGGAATCGTCGCTGAAGACAAACGAAGATCGTTCCTTAGCGGAGGAGGTGGAGAGAAGATTACGGCTGTTTCATCAGTTATAGCCGAAGGTATCCTGCGGTATACGTATTCCAGCCCGGTCAGAGTACCGCCTGGGCTGCCCTGAATTCCTGCTGTAAGCCATTCATTATCTGTGCCGTAACCACCAACAGCATCTTCGTACTGTATGGTAATTTCACCAGAAGATTCGTGCAGGAGTATCTGCCAAGTCAGTGCATTATTGCCCGTCGAACCACAATTATAGTAGTGATTCTGGTCCTGATATTGAACCACGAACTTTCTGTTAGGTTCAGTGCCTATAGTGTGGTAATATACGCCTGCGTCGGCGTTCTGCATCCTACAGAAACCGCCGTCAAACCATCCACCCGCTATCGCAGCACCGCCCAACTGAGACGCTGGAATGCGGTAGGGGGTCCACTGATTCGAAACAACGGCACCTAGAGTAATGTAGCCATTATCGCCGCCATTACCCCATGTAGTATACGTGTTATCGTAAAAATCAAAGGAAAACGGCAAATCAAATGGTCCTTGGCCACCATCGGTAGTGAAACTTATGAGTAACGTACCATTGGCAACTATATCGACCCATTGATAGGTAGGACCATCTGCTTCATTGCTGTCCTTGAATGTATAACCGTAATCATCTGATCCGGTTCTTGCCGATGCATCTGGTGTAAACAGCACTAATGTACTGCTGACCATGAACACGACGACCGCGATAGCCATTAGCTTCGCAGCCCAATCTTTCTTTTCTAAAGTATGGGTTTCTTGCATATATACACACCTTGGTTGAGTCCTTGTATCAATGAGCGTTGCCCACTGAAGGGTACTTCCCACGTCGCCATTATATTATAAAGCTTGGCTTTTGAAACTGTCTTATTTTGAGGATGAAACTTCTTTTAGTACCGGATAGTTCAAACCGCAATGAAGATTGGAGTGCTGGCTCTCCAAGGTTCCGTCTCGGAGCACCGTCTATGTATGGAGCTGCTAAATATGGATGTAGTAGACGTGAGGGAACCTTCAGACATGAATGGATTGAAGGGACTGATAATGCCTGGAGGTGAATCCACAACCCTCCGTAAACTGCTTGTAAACTCCGGACTATGGGACGCCATATCTGGGAGCGATATTCCAATCATGGCAACCTGTGCTGGAGCGATACTGATGGGAGAATCGGATGACGTCACCTTCGAAAAGATGGATTTCAGGATAAATCGGAACTACTATGGAAGGCAGAAGGATTCATTCGAGAAGGACATAAGGATTGGAAATAACCAGGAATTCAGAGGAATTTTCATAAGGGCTCCGGCAATCGTCTCTGTGGGAGATGGGACTGAAGCAATCGCCTGGGATGGGGAAATGGTGGTTGGTTGCACGATGGACAGACACATGGCACTTACATTTCATCCTGAATTGAACGATGACCTGACCTTTCACCAGATGTGGATTGAGGAATTATGAAAGATCCGAAAGGTAGAACCGTTGTCGGCTTTGAGAAGCACATATTCATATGTGAGAACCTCAGAGAGGGTGAGCATCCCCGTGGATGCTGTTCCGAGAAGGGGGGAGCAGAGATACGTCTGCGATTCAAACAGGAGATCATCGAACAGGGGCTGATTGGAAAGGTACGGGCGAACAAAGCCGGTTGTCTGGACTTTTGTGAAAAAGGGCCGACCGTAGTAGTCTATCCGGAAGCAATCTGGTATAGGATAAGTGACCCCGAAAAGGACATCCCGGATATCATAAGAGAACATTGTAAAGAAGGAAAAATCGTCGAAAGGTGTCGGATCCAGCTGTAGCGATGGTGCGGGGGGAGGGATTCGAACCCACGTACCACTAAGGACCGGATTTTGAGTCCGGCGCAATTGGCCAGACTATGCGACCCCCGCACTTTCTTTCCACCAAAGCAGCACTATTTTAGGCGCGCGGTTAATGGATGGTCAAATGAATGTCGTAGAACACTGGAATATTGCAGTTCAAGAACTATCTGAAAGGGATAAAATCCTGAAAAACATAATTTCCAACTACCGAGGAGAACGATTGAAACTCAAGAGCGACGGATTCCTGACCCTGGCAAGAGCT
Source organism: Euryarchaeota archaeon UBA136 (assembly GCA_002506485.1). Taxonomy (GTDB): domain Archaea; phylum Thermoplasmatota; class Poseidoniia; order MGIII; family CG-Epi1; genus CG-Epi1. The sequence goes on from DAXQ01000058.1 coordinate 19,635, forward strand.
ATTGTCGGGCAACAAATATCAGTCAAGGCTGCAGATACGATCTGGAAACGATTGGAAATAACAGCAAACGGAAACATTAGCAGAAGCAGAATAAGGGAATTGTCAACCGAAGAATTACGGAAGACAGGACTTTCCAGTCAAAAGACCTCGTATATCCGGAATATTGCTGAATCTGAGGTCCTTGGGACTGACTGGGATGAATGTTCTGATGAAAAAATTACGGAATTGCTTTGTACAATAAAGGGAATTGGAAAATGGACGGCAGAAATGTTCCTGATCTTCCATCTGGCCAGACCCAATATCCTCCCCTTGGCAGATATCGGACTTGTAAGGGCTATCGAAAAGAATTACAATGATGGAAATGGAATGAGCAAAGAACAATTTGATGGACTGGGACAGAAATGGAGTCCTTGGTGTACTGTGACTACCTGGTATCTGTGGAGAAGTCTGGATCCAATTCCGGTTGAATACTGATTATTTGAATCTCTGCTGGGTCTGCCAAATAGCACCCACCAGATGGCGCGTCAATCTAGCGGCCAGAGCTGAAGTGTTACCATTGTCATAGGGCGGACAAACCTCGACACAATCAAAGCCGATGATTCGGTCAGCAAAGAAATTTATGGTCTGAATGACCTCGTATGGTGTCATTCCAAATGGCTCAGGCGTACCGACACCGGGAGCAAAGGCTGGATCAATAGCGTCCATGTCCAGACTCAGATATACTGGGCCATCCAAATCATCTGTGAGATCTGCCAGGTATTCTCTCAATTCAGTCCATCCGCTTTCTATGAATTTCAGACCTGCTCCCCGTGCCTCGGAAATCTCTGCCCGGGAGACTGACCTGGTACCGATAGAACAGACGTTATCTGTCCCTACAATCTCGCTAACACGTCTGGTAACCGTTGCATGGGACATTGGATTATCCTCATATTCAACCCTGAAATCAAGATGAGCGTCCAATATCACCACTATCAAATTAGGGTACTTGGACTGAACTGCTTTTACCGCTGGTGGGGTCAAGGAATGCTCGCCTCCCAATCCAATCGGGAATTTTCCCCCGTTCACGATCTTGGAGACCAGATCTGTGACCATGGACTCATTCTTACCTTGATCTTTCGTCAATTCCAGATTACCATAGTCATTGAGGGCGACATCGGACAGATCGACTCCTAGTTCCATAAGATAAGTCTCGAAATTATAGCTATGTCTCCGAATCTCGTCCGGGGCCTTGCCAGTCCCCTTTCGAAAACAGGCTGTTCCCTCGAAAGGATAGCCGTAGAAAATGAAACGAGCATCATTGAAGGATGCTTCAGCGTCTGCAAAGAATTCTGTCACGCTAGTCAGTTACCAGGATACGCCCCATGGCAGAGAGATAAACGATCTCGTTTCCGGGTTCCATATCACTATGGAACTTATCCGGAATGTCAGATAATGGTACATTAAAAGTGTTGTAATCCTCGAGGTCCATCATCTGGACCTCTGACCCCATATTAGCCAGAATCTGGGCCTTGCGACGATCTACCAGGGGGACATGGACCTTGTGCTTCACAGGGTGCACCAGAGAACGCTTCTGTTTATCGAAAAGTCCAATTGCCACCATACGGGCTTTGGCCTCACCATGCTTTCCTGGTTTGGAAGTGATATATTCCACCAATTTACATGGCTCGCCATCTATGACTATGTATCTGCCTACTTTCAGAGAACGAATCTCCTGTATCGATGTCTCGCTCATTCTAGTTCACCATTCCAAGTCGCGCCATTTGTCATCGGAAAGGTACCCATAAAGAGTATTCCGGTCAGATATATTACGGCGCATCCGCTTGAACATATCAACCGCTACTTCCAGTGACTGGTCATCAGTGTCTTCGTGTAAAGCTTCCAATTTCTGAATTAACTGCTCCACTGTAATCATGGGATCATGTCCTCATTAAACCAGCAGTTGTCAATTCTTCCTTTATATTTCTCACAGCGTTCTTGATATCGTTGACCTCACGGGCCCCGACACATACCATCTTTCCACTGCCGAACAACAACAGGACCACCTTGGGGTCATCCATGCGGTAAACCAGACCAGGGAAAGCTTCAGGCTCATATTCAACATTCTCAAAACCAAGGGACATTGCGATTTGGATCAGATTCAGAGTTGATTCCAAGTTCGTGGTCGCAACTATGTTCTGGATGACTATGTCTGGCTCATCCTTCACTGGCATATCCAGCACTCTTAATTCATCAACCACTTTGTTGATTGCGACATGGACATCCGGAATCGACCGCGCACCAGTACAAACAACCTTACCGCTTCTGAATATCAGAACGGCCGTCTTAGGTTCTGCCAATTTGTAGATAAGTCCTGGGAAACGATCCTGGTCATACTCAGCGCCTTCCAGCTGGAAAGCTATATCCTGAAGCATCAATTCCTTACCTATTGACGCACTAGCTACTACGTTCACGACTATAATTTCTGCCATATAAAACTCCTCGGGGAGAACTTAGTATATAAACAGTCTATTTAAAGGTTTAAATACTCTGGCTGAAAAAATAGAGAGAAACATTTCAATTACACTACTTTTTTACCCAACTTATGAATGGATTTACGTGGCCCTGTGGGGTAGTTTGGCATCCTTCGACGTTCGGGACGTCGGTACTCAGGTTCAAATCCTGGCTGGGCCACCATGTTGTCCAAGTGCGGACAGGATAGCTTGTGGATTATCTGTGCCAAAAACATAGTATATTCCATTTATTGTTTCTATTTCAATACCTTTCTGAAGCCATACTAGGTAACCACGTTTCCACTTGCCGTCTTTTCTACCAATACGCCACCCAAGTCCACCGAAGTCCTTGATTGGTCGATATGAGCCTGTTTCTTCTATGGACTTGATCTCGTGTGGTTGAAGTTTTATGTGCCACCGTGGAAAACCAAATTGAAGAGAACCATCATCAAACACTTTAACATGATAGAAGGCAATATTATAAGTTGCAAACATGCCAACTAAAAGTCCAATTAAAGCTACAGGGAACCAAGGTAAAAGAACATCTTTCATTAGGTAAGCAACAACAAAAATCATTCCGACAAAAGCCAGAACGAGGAGGAGGACCCAGTATGTCACTTTTTTTTCTTCGTAGACTACGGACTGATAATATGCTGCCATGAATGTTGATTTCACACATACATATTAACCTTTTTTATCATACCTGCATCTCTTTGAATTCCAATGGGGAAATATGCTGCCTCTATAGATGACATACGCGCCGCTGCTGGACGCATAAAGGGTATTGGGCACAGAACACCGATTCTTACTAGCCAGACTCTAGATAAAATGGCTGGACGGAAACTGTTTTTCAAGTGCGAAAATTTCCAGAAAGTTGGAGCATTCAAACTGAGAGGTGGGTGGAATGCGGTCTCAATGCTGAGTGACGAAGAAGCAGCAAAAGGAGTTTGTACCCACAGTAGCGGAAATCATGCTCAAGCCGTGGCCTTCTCGGCGATGAAAAGAGGAATTACTTCCTACATCGTAATGCCAAACAATGTACCTGATGTAAAACTGAATGCTGTCAAGGGATATGAGGCCAATATCATTCTATGTGAACCAACTCTTGAGGATAGGGAGACAACACTGAACGAAATAACGAAGAAGACAGGAGCACAGGTGATACATCCTTTCAATAATTCTAACGTCATCGCTGGACAAGGAACTGCCGCGCTGGAGATGATAGAAGATCTGGGAACACTGGATGGGATAATCGCGCCTATTGGAGGAGGAGGTTTGATGTCTGGTACCTGTATCACGACCCGAAGTTTGCTACCTGAAGCTAAATTATTCGGGGCTGAGCCAGCTGGAGCTGACGACGCCTACCATTCTCTGAAGGAAGGAAAGATAATCCCTCAAACTAATCCCGATACGATCTGTGATGGGCTGCTGACCTGCCTTGGAGAATACACCTGGAACATACTGAAAGACCACCTTGAGGCAATATACACAGTTACCGACGATGAGGTTATAAATGCAATGAGGCTAGTCTGGGAAAGAATGAAGATAATTATCGAGCCCAGTTCAGCAACCGCTGTAGCGGTGGCGTTAAAATCAGAATTCAAAGCTCTGGAAGGGCTTGAAAAGGTCGGAATAATCCTGACCGGCGGGAATGTAGAGCTATCTAAGTTACCATTCTAGGAAAATGGCGGGCCTGCAGGGATTTGAACCCTGGATCTTCTGGTTAGAAGCCAGACGCCCTTCCAGGCTAGGCTACAGGCCCTGTTTCAGTTGCAAAAGAGGTTGCATTTAGTGGTTTTGTTGTCAGTGGACCTCACTCCCATCATCAACTTTCTGATCTGGATGGAGTATACTTACGACCTCACCACTTTCAGCTGCAAGTAGCATCCCATTGGATTCTTCACCCCGGAACTTAGCTGGTGCAAGATTCACAAGGACTGCGATCTGACGCCCCATCAGATCATCGGCCTTGTATATTCCGCGCAGCCCAGTTACTATGCGACGGGTCGGTCCTCCGAAATCGACATCTATCAGCCATAGTTTGTCAGCATTCGGGTGCGGCTCTACGTTGGCTATGGTACCAACTCTGATATCCAATTTCTTGAAATCGTCAAATGTTATCTCGGGTTTGACGTTAGCTAGCTCGTTTGTTTCCTCTGGGGGCATTTCTTTCTCCAAAATTTCTTGCATGTCCAGCTTACTGAACAATGGTAGTGGTGGTCTCAGGTTGAAATCATTCTTGTCTTCAACTGCTGAATTCCATCCATAATCTTCAATTCGGCCTTCCTGACCCATGTATTCCCAAGCTTTCTGTGACGAGGTGGGAAGGAAGGGGGTCATCATGACTGACAGGCTACGGCACACGTTCAGGAAAGTGACCAAGGTCGCTTCGCAAGAATCCCGGTCGGCTTTCAGCTGTTTCCAGGGAGCGGCCTCGTTCAGGGCGATGTTCCCAGCCTGTGATAATTCCATTATAGCTTTTAGCGCACGCTTGAATTTGCATGCCTCTAAAGCCTCAGCCACGCGATTGTGTGTCTCACCAACCTTCTCTTGCAGTGATGGTATCGTACATTCGTCTGCATGAAGGCCGTCTGGGAAATTCTTCTGAGCAAAGGATATGACGCGATGCAGAAGATTCCCATAATTACCGATTAACTCACTGTTGATACGAGTGACATAATCCTCCCATGTGAAATTGGCGTCCTTCTGCTCAGGCATTATTGCTGCCAGATAGTAGCGCAACACTTCCGGGTCATACTTTTCCAGATAGTCCGGGATCCAGACCGCATGCTTGCGGGACTTTGAGAATTGGGTCGAATCCAAGAGGAGATACTCGTTGGCAGGGACATCATGAGGAAGATGCAAACCACAACCTGACAACATAGCTGGCCAGATGATAGTGTGAAATGGAATATTGTCCTTGGCCATGAAATAATAGTGCTCCGCGTCATCGTTCTCCCACCATTCCTTCCATAGATCCTTGTCGCCCTGATTCTTGGCCCAGTGAAGGGATGCTGAGTAGTACCCCATGACTGCCTCGAACCAGACATACATTCTCTTGTTCTCATAACCATCTCTGGGAATTTTGATACCCCACTCCAGATCTCTGGTAATTGCCCGGTCGATCAGCCCCTCCTCCAACCAATTACGTGTGAAATTAATCACTGAGGGACGCCAATGCTCCTTGCCCTTGGACAACCACGCCAGCAAGGTATCTCTAAAATCCGATAATTTGAAGAAAAGATGTTCCGTCTCCTTGAATTCCAACTTGGCATCTGGGTTAAGCTTGGGATGTGGATCTATCAACTCATTGGAATCAAGTGTTTTTCCACAATCATCACATTGGTCACCCCGTGCAGATTCGTAATTACAATGTGGACAGGTACCTTCGACATACCGATCAGGCAGAAATTGCTTGGCTTCAGGATCGTATGGTTCCTTCGATACTCGGGGCTCAATATGACCTGCCTTGTCCAGAGTCTCAAGAATCCATAACGCTGCCTCGGCATGTTCCTCCGTATGTGTGTGGCTGAATAAATCGAACGAGATTCCCATATCCTCTATCGACTTGCTGTTAATCTCATGATAATGCATGGCCACTTCTTCAGGAGCCTTGCCTTCCTGCTGGGCTGTGACCGTAATCGGTGTGCCGTGCATGTCGCTCCCACTGACCATCAGGACCTTGTTTCCTTTCAAACGATGGTAACGTGCAAAGATGTCTGGTGGCAGGTAGCAGCCAGCCATATGGCCAAGATGTAGGGGCCCATTAGCGTACGGCCAAGCCACACACACTAGGATGTGTTTCACGAAGGCGCAAATTTTACTCTATATATGAGTCATGGCTAGTACATAATCACTACAATTGTAATGAATCCATTCCAGATCGCATGAGCTATCATACTTGGCAAAATACTGCCTGTTCTGACTCGAACCCAACCATATAGCAACCCCCCACCAAAAGCCAATACCATGGCTATCGGTTCATGTGCAATCGCGAAAATCAAGGATGATATGACGATTGACTGGGTATCGCTGTAGCGTTTCAGCAACATTCCTAGAATGAATCCTCGGAACAGCAATTCCTCAGCAAATGGTGTAAGGATGGCGACCGAAAAGGCCAGAAGTGCGAGTGAAGTATCCGAAGCATCCTCGAACATGGTGATGACTTCCTGTTGTTCAGCTTCTGGAAAGAGAAAGATGGTGATGACTGCGTGTATTGGCAGAACAACGAAAATATCCAACACTAAAATCAGTAGAATCAGACGTCCAGCTTCACTTCTATCTGGAATGGAAAAGAGAGCTGTTATCTGTTCCTTGCTATAAACTTCCTTGAGAATGAAAAAGACCAATACGCCAGACAGAAATGTGAAGATTGGTAATGCAAGTTCCGAATCTCCTAAAACCAAGAAGACAACCATCAAGAGCGCGAACAAGGCAATCAGTATCCCTACTATTGAAGCCCAGACCATCAACGCTGATTCGCTGGGTTCAGACCTACTGGATTGGAGTTCGCGATAGGCACGCCAGCATTCATGACTACAATAGATTTGATTCTCCGTATCTGATAAAATCGGTGATGAACAGTGTTTACAAAGTTCCATCAAAGACCCTTTTCTGATATGAAGGAAAGTAGATTCTTCATAGCTCTGCCTCTGTGACTTATCTCGTTCTTCTCCTCAGGAAGCAACTCGGCAAATGTTCTATCTGAACCATCGGGAATGAATATGGGATCATAACCAAAACCACCATCCCCGCGTATTTCATGAATTATGTTTCCGTTGCATTCTCCAACAAACTTGTGTGTGCCACCATCCTCCAGAAGAAGTCCCAAAACACATTTGAATGAGGCTGCGCGATTCTCTATGCCTTCCATTTGTTTGAGTAGGCCTTTGGGACTTATCGTATCATACACGTAACGCGAGTAAACACCAGGGAATCCTTTCAGCTCATCTACGAAAACACCGGCATCATCGATTACCAAAGGAGATTTTGTCCCCTGATTGTGTAACCATTCCAACCCAAAATCAACAACCTCTTCTAATGTTGATGCCTGAATCTCAGGACAAGAAATATCTAACTGCGATGCATTGTGCCCAAACGGCTCAAGAATCGAAGTCAATTCCTCGACCTTGCCCTGATTAGAAGTTACAAGATTAATATTCACGATTTAGCATTTGCATCGTTACTTTAATGTTAGTGCCTGAGCGTAATTGCCTTATACGGGCCGTTTGTCGAGACGAATTAGCGGGGGTCGCATAGTCTGGCCATTGCGTTGGATTGCTAATCCAATGGGAGTTAATCCCACGGGGGTTCAAATCCCCCTCCCCGCGCCAAGCGATAGTGTCATATATTACCCACTGACTACAAAGGCATGTTAGATTCGATTAAGGCCGTATTAGCGATGGCCGTCGCACTTTCGTTCTGTACCTCATGTCTTCCAGGTCTGACTGCTGAAGTCGGAGAGATTGAAACTAAAGAGGCAGAACATCCGTATGGATGGACTCATAGGCCTGTTCTTGAACACTTTACCGGACTTTCCTGTCCTCCTTGTATGAGTGGAGCTCACCCTGATGCGACACGACTTTGGGAAGAGGAAGGTTATCTTGAAGGAAATCCCTGGAACTACATAGAATTCCATGAACTGAATGGTGGTGGTGAGGATGACCTCATGACTGATGAATCTAGAGATCGAATGAAATATTACCAGCCTGGAGTTTCTGGCACGCCTTCCCTTGATGCTGATGGTGGATATGTAGAAATGGGAGGGTCACACAGTGCAAATGCACCAAGTGCAAGCTACGAGGAAATGAAAAGTGCGCTTAAAGATTCTGGAGAGAGAGACCAGATAAAGATGGTCAATCTAAAGGTCGCCTCGATTTACGATGGGCAAAGATTCTCAGTCAGAATTGACATAGAGTATGTTGAGAACAATGAAGCATTTGACCCATCCTCTATGGAATTGCCAGATGATACTCTAAACGGCCGTCTTCACATATTCATGGTCGAAGATCATGTTACAGCTTGGAGTACAGTTGAGGATGGATATGTCTCAATGCACAATGTATTCAGAGAATACGCCCTAGAAGGAAAAGATTTCGAACTTCAACCTGGAGAATCACTAAATGAAATTTATGCTGACTGGGAAGTGCCAACAACCATCTTCCGTGACGATATCGAAGAGCCTATTCGAGTACCTATAAACCCTGCAAATGTATTCCCTGTTGCTGTTATCTATGATATGGATGATACCAGTTCCAGTAGGGGTGATGGAAGCGGTAATGAGGATGGTGGTGACGGAAATGATGGGTCACCCAGAGAACTGAATTCTGCAACACCAGAAGGCACAGCGTATGACGAACAAGCGGAACCCCCCACAATAGAGTTAGGAGATCCAACGTCCGAGGGTGGGAAAGTGAAAATCAATGCAGTCATTGATGATGATGGTGGAGAGTTAACTGCTGCACTGGTCGTATACCGTGAAGCCACAGAAGATTCAAACAACTCATATAATTGGTCCTACAAGCCAATGACTATAGATGGTGTCGAATGTGCTGGTGAGGTATGTACGATAGGAAGTGGAAAATCTTTTGCGGTTCTCAACATAGATGATTCAACTAGTGTCGAATACAGCATCATAGCGTACGATGGGAATTGGACAAAAGGAAGTACTGACGTGACAACTGTCTCAGCTATGAGTCCTGAGGAAGCGGAAGGATTACCATTGTTCTTGATTGGTGCTGGAGTTCTTCTATTAGCTGCTGTGGCTGGATTCATTATGTGGGCCAGAAGGCCTAGTCCGGCATAACACAAATAGAATAAATACAAACGGCGTAAGGTCTATTGTAGACATGGCACAGAAGACAAATTGGGATTCATTGGTAGAGGATTTGGATCAGAAGAAAGATTCACTATTCGAAAATATAGGTCAGAGCAAAGGATACAATACAATTCTCGAGAACAAGGTCCTGTTTAGCATGGGAACTGCGATAATTCTGATTTTGGCAGTCGTTCTATATGGAATGATTGGAGGTGATTCTGATGCACCGGATTTTACACTAAAAGATACGGAGGGAAAATCATTCTCTCTCTCGGATTACGAAGGTGAGAAAGTTGTCGTTCTGGATTTCATGTTCAGTACTTGTGAGCCATGTGAGAAATTCGTGAAAGACGCACTCGAACCTTATTCCAAGAAGATGAATAACAACGATGTGGCCATTGTCTCAATAAGTGTTTTTGATCTGGATGACGAATCAGAACTGCGAAATTACGCCAAGGATTATGGATGGAGACATGCTTTAGGTGATTCAAATGGCGAAATCGAAATCGCGTACGGTGTTACTGGAACTCCTAAACTATTCATTATTGACAAGGATGGGCAAATCACCTACGAGGCAGGTGGTAATACCGGAAAATCTGTTCCCAGGAATTCGGATGAAATGGACTTAGAAGTGAACAAAGCTTTGACTGGACAAGGCTCACTTGTGAAGGTTAAAGAATCGTCAATCTATCTATTTGCCGTCGGAGCTGGCGTTATGGTCTTCTTCTCCCCATGTTCATTCCCCATGTTGCCTGGTTACATGTCCTTCTACCTTGCCAACAAAAAGCAGCGTACCGGAAAATTTGACGAACAAACTGCAAAGGAAACTTTACCGGATGGGTTAGCCACTGCTGCTGGATTAATGGGAATCCTGTTGTTAATTGGAATTTTGCTAATTCCATTTGTTAATATAATCGGAGGATTTATTCCTGTACTTGAACTGGTTGTGGGTTTCCTGATTCTATCCATGGGCACCGTAATGGTAATGGAATATGACTCCGAAAATATAGTCAGACCATTCAAAAACCTGATGTCGGCCATATCTAGTTCACAACCAATGACTATGGTCAAGAGTGGGATTGAAGGGAGTATCAAAGTGATCACGGGGAAAGAATTTAGTTTCTC
>DAXQ01000028.1:0-11046 GCA_002506485.1 Euryarchaeota archaeon UBA136
GAATTCTCTGGAGTTGATGGATTAAGAGCAATCCCTGCTTTCATATTGTTTTTTTTAATGGATTCAAGCGCTTTTAGAGGATTATTTGCTTCAACATGGACGGAAATAATTTCTGCTCCGGCATCCCTGAAATCTTTAATGAAATCAATAGGATTTGTAACCATTAAATGAACATCTAAAGGGGCTATCCCCTCAAGTGATTTGACTAAGTCAGGCCCCATTGTAAGATTTGGTACAAAATGACCATCCATGACATCCATGTGCAGGTAAGCCGAGTGTGGACCTACCATTTCAGCAGCTTCCCTCATTCTGCCAAAATCTGCACCGAGCATGGAGGGAGCAATATCAACCACGTAAAGTCCTCACAACGGTATCTATTATAAATTTCCGAGATAAATCAGCTCTTCGATTTTGTACTATTTTAATAAAGGTTTCTACTTGAGATGATTCAGTACGCCACCATTTATCGTAAAACCCATCTATTTGATCTAGGTCCCATAAAATCAATTTAATCTGTGATTCGGGGAGTTTGGGAGCATTCTTTGCATGCCCTAGATCGCTCTTTAGAATATATTTCATTTTATTCAATACTAATATGTAGAATCCTTTCGGTTTCGCTTCCTCTCCGCCTTGATTCTTTATTATTCCTGTATCTAAACACCAGTCATGTTTAGCTAGTTTTCCTTCCTCGTCCAAATAAACAGGCAACCAAACTTTTTCAGAGGGAGGTGCTGGATTATGGGGGTTTAAATCTTCAGTCTCAGCCTCTTCCTCGGAGCTCATCTAATATTTTGTTGATAAAGTATACGTTATTAACTTTATCATCACAGACTTTTTATTAGAGTGCTATTGTCCATATCTGGGGGAGCATGGTGTAACCTGGCAGCATTGCGGGCTCCAATTATACAGGAATGATTGCTACAGGGTCTGCTGATATCGTGATGAATGATTGGAGCTATGACCTGTGCAACGTTGAGCTCCGGCTCAATAGGTGAGACCCGCCGATCTGGGTTCAAATCCCAGTGCTCCCACCACTTATCCAAAGATTATGTATGGAAATATAAGGAATTCATCCTAATTCAGTCCATATCTTATTAAATCTATAAAACGCAGATAATGTACAAACTATGGCAAATGTATAACACATCAAGGTCATATAGTTCCAGTCTAGATAACCCTCCGAAAAATATTGAATTATTGGTACCATCACAAGTACCACTAATCTATCTGCTCTACCAAGCAGTCCGGCATATTCTCTTCCGGCACCAACGGCTTGGGCTTGTGTCCCCATATATGAGAGCATCAAGATCCCGATAATTGCCGCAAAACCCACTGTAATCTCAACCAAAGGACCTAGTGCAATACCTCCCACGATTATTATATCTGCAACCCGATCGAGAGTATGATCTAACAAATCACCTCTACGACTTGATATTGCTCTTATCCTGGCCACCATTCCATCCAGTGCATCAAGAACGGCTGTCAGAAAGACCATCAATGCTCCAATTAATAACCAATTAGTGTTTTCCAGGTCGGCCATATAAAATGAATATCCAGCGCCAATTGCTGTAAGAAGAGAAAGAAAGCTAATTCCCATCGGTCCGATAGGCATTCTCTTTGCCAAAGGATTGAGTATTTTCGTTCCAAAATCTCTATAATCGTCGGCAACCACTAGTACCATCCCATTATTCTTTCTGAATAATCAATAGTTTCATCTAATTTAACTTTTCCTTCGAAGAATTGTTCAAGAATCTCAGCTGCTTGTTCACTTGTGCTATTAGTTGTATCCAATTGAGCTACTTTGGTTCTATCAAATATTTCGATTGCCTCTGAATAAATAATGCCCATTGCTTCAGCCTCAAGATTTTCTCTGATTTTTGATTCCGAATAATTTCTTTTTTCCATACGGGATTCCAGAATATTGGGATCACATCTCAATACAATTACTTTTTCAACGTCTTTCAAGGTATGGGAAAGATGTCCTTCCACAATAAAACTGTCACCTTTTTTCTTGTGAAATGCCCGATTTAATTTTTCAACATCGATTAACCATTCATCTGATGTTGTTTTTTCTTCCGATGCTTTTGAATATAACTCCGATAAATGCAACGTTTTTTTGTTCAATGCATTAGATATGGTGGTTTTACCCGTTCCCGGCGTACCGGTAAGGGCATACCTTACCATTAAGATTGCAATTCCTTTTCAGCAGCTGCTTTAGCTTCTCTCTTTGCCTTTGCTTTAGCTCTTTTTGTTCTTTCTTTAGAAGTGAATGAAGTGGCATTTTCCATGAATCGGTTATATGCTTGGTGAGCTGCAAGTGTATCTTCTGGACTTGCCCCCTGTTCTGTCTCGGTCTCCACTTGGATTTCAGTTATAGACATAAATTCAACTTTTATTGTTGTGATGTCTTTGAATGATCCTGAGAATAAGTTTCCATCTTCCTTAATTTCCCCAAATTCATTTTCCATTAAAGATTTCAAACCACCATTTTCTAGTGACTTACCATGTCCTCGTTTTATTTCGAAGCTATTCATGTATAATCATTCTAAAACTCTGTATTTGTATTTTGGGGTTATAATTTCAGATCCCCTTTCCCAAATTGTTTCATCATACGCTGTTGCATTCGTCTATTGCCACCTAGATTTGACATCATTTTACGACTCTGATTATACTGCTTCAATAATTCCCTAATTTCCTGTGGGTCAGAACCTGAACCCTTTGCAATCCTGTTAATCCTCGAACGTTTAATAATTTTTGGATTCTCCAATTCCTCTTTGGTCATTGAGCTCATCAATACTTTGAATTTTTCCAATCTATCCTGAGTCTCATCCATTTGACCTTTCTTCATCATTCCTGACATGCCGGGAACCATCTCCATCACCTTGCTCAGTGGTCCCATTTTAGTCAGAGCTTCCATCTGTTCCCGCATATCAATCAAAGTGAACTTTCCCGACAACATTTTCCGGGCCGTATCTTCTGCACTTTCGGCATCAAGTACTTCTTCTGCTCTTTCAAGCAGTGTTTGAAGGTCGCCCATTCCCAGCAGACGGGATATGAAGCGATCTGGGTCCAAGGTCTCTAGACTATCTAAACTCTCACCAGTTCCTACAAATACGATTGGAGCCTTGGTAACTGCAACAGCAGATAAAGCTCCACCACCTTTTGCAGAACCATCCAGTTTAGTCAATATGACACCAGACACCCCTACAGCATCGTGAAATGCCTGTGCCTGAGGTCCAGCCTGCTGACCTACAGTGGCATCCATCACCAATAGTATCTCATCTGGTTTTACAATTTTTGATATGGATTTCATTTCCGAGATTAATTCCTCGTCAAGAGCATGTCGGCCGGCCGTATCCACTATAACTACGTCCAGTTCCTTGAATTCTTCCAATCCCTCTTTAACAACTTTCCCAGCATCCTTATTGTCTGAAGAACCGAATACGGGAACTTGAATCTGCTCACCAATCTGTGATAATTGATCAAAAGCTGCCGGTCTGTGAACATCTGCAGCAATTAAACCCAGATTCAACCCTTTCTTCTTGAAATGTTTGCCCAATTTTCCCGTTGTCGTAGTTTTCCCTTGCCCATAAAGTCCAACCAACATTATCTTTTGAGACCCTAATTTTAGACTACGTGATTCACCTATAGCTTTTACTAATTCCTGATGAACAATCCGTACAACATGTTCCCTTCCAGTCATACCTGCAGGCGCTTTTTCCTCAAGTGCCCGATTCTCTATTGTTTTGCTAAGTTCCAATGCCAATCTAACATTAACATCAGATTGAATTAAGGCTCTTTGAATATCCTTTACTAGTTCTTTGATTAACTCGGGAGAAATATGACTAGCGCCTGCAATTTTTCTCAGAGTATTGCGTAAAGCATCACCCAATGCATCAAGGACCATTAATTTGAGCCTGAGTAGTCGGTTTTTAAACTATTGCATTAATGATTTTGCTGGAATAAATAACGAATCTTGTGATTAGTTGTTCAAGGTATAAGTCAATCTTTGCTTACCAGCGCCCTTATTATCACGTTTTACAAACTCTACTTTACCTATTTCTTTTAATGAACGAACGTGGGTACCGGCACAAGGGCAGACATCAATCTCTCCAATACTGATTACTCGCAACCGGGTTACGCTCTTTGGTAATAATTTCCACAAACCGCTGGACATACTGGAACGGATCTCAGGATTTCCTTCTAGGTCTGATCGATCTGCCTCTGAGATATTGACGCAGATATCCTTATCAATGTATTCATTGGTTAAATCTATCAGATCATCTATCTCATTCATGTTCAATTTCAATGGTTTAAAGTCTATCCGCGATTTGTCTGATCCTATCTGATTTCCTACGGTATCAGCACCATACAAATCACTCACAATAGCTGAAACAAGGTGTTGCGAGGTATGCATTCGCATGTGTGTGTATCTCCGATTCCAATTCAATTTCCCCTCCACAGAATCACCTACTTCCGGTAAATCACCTTCGACCATATGCCTTATCCTATTCTTCTTACGAACATCATAAACAACACTCTCCCCATCCTTCCAATTCAATGTTCCCTTATCGGGTGGCTGACCGCCGCCTAAGTGGTAGAACGCAGTCTCTTCAAGTTCTACAATACCTGGATAAACTGCAGTAACTTTGCTTTGAAATTCCTTTTTATAAGTCCCATCATGTGAATCCATGTGGTACTGTAGAGTCATAATATTACTAGAAAAAGTGGCTATTTATTGACAGTGAAACTATTAAATGGTTTATTCAATCGGTATCATAGAGGTAAGACATGAATATCCGTGTAACGTCAATAACATTGGCATTGTTGTTAATACTAAATAGTGTAGTCTTGGCAGAAACTACAACACAATTTATTCGTGATGGTGAGGAGATATCTGAAGTCACATTGTACCTGGAGGAAGATGTCACAGACGATGGGACTAAAGTTGAATTTCCGAATGCCGAGGTTCTAGATGCATCCTATGTAGTCTCTGGTGGAGCTGATCAAGATGGAAACTATGCTGAGGACGTATCGGTAACCATCAGTGGTACAACTTGGGAGTATAGTGGGGAAGGATATGGGCCTTTAGGTCAACAAGATGAATTCAGTGATGGGGCCTCTAAAAGGAGCGCTAGTTTTAGCAATGGTGATGGAGGCGAGACTTCACTTAAATTATTATTACCCGTCAATGCAACAATTACTGACGCGGAAGTTACTTTGGCCGGACTCCCCCCAGCCGGTGAATTGGGAGATTACCAATTAACTTCCGAGAACACAAACGGAGGATCTTATAGCACCTATCCCAGTGTAGTAATCGATGGTTCTGATACTTTTGCAGTATGGCAGGATGACGGAAACCTGGAGAATAAGGACATATCCAACCTATACAAAATTCTTTTTAATTCCAGAGGTTCAAGTTGGGATGACCCTACGGTTTTGTACAATAATGATAATAATTATGTACTGAGTGAGCCAACGATTGCAGGAGACAGTGATTATCTAGCAGTTTCGTGGCTTTCTAGTGGAAACTTACAGGGGATGTATTCAACCAATGAAGGAAATTCCTGGAGTGACGTTATTACTTATGATTCAGAGTATTACATCTATTATCATGATCTGGAAGTAGAGGATGAAGAATTGTACCTGACTTTGTCCATCTATGCTCCAAATGATGATGGTGAATATGATTACAAAATATACTTCTCCAAGTCAGATGATAATGGTGCAACTTGGACTACGCCCCTAGAAGTTTCCGATTCCAATACGGCTTCTAGAAATATGTATCCCAAGATGGATGTTGATGGAAGTGATGTGCACATTTCATGGTTGGGTTCGCCCTCAGGAACTGGCCTTTCGATTTATTATTCCACATCGAGTAACGGGGGCAGTTCTTTCAGTACCGGAAGTCAGTTGAGCGGAACTGCAAATACTATAGATGTTGATGTTACTGCTGATGGAGATAGTATTGTCGTTTCCTGGATAGAATCAGGAACATCTACTGGCGAAACATATGTGGTCAAAGCAAGATCTTCCTCCAATGGGGGTTCATCTTTTAACTCAGAAATTACGGTCTCCTCTACAGATGATGCTGATGTTAATGCAGTAAGGAGTACTAATGATGGAGGTAACAATTTCTACATATCGTGGACCCGTACCGATAACAATGATAATCTGAACATCGTGGTTTCAAGATCGGCTAATTCAGGAACCAGCTGGAATTCGGCCGTTGAAATTGATGGCGTTGGTGACGCTGAGCAAAGGGGACTAGGCTTTATCGATGCAGATTCCTCGAAAATTGTTGCCCTCTGGGTCGATGTATACGATGGCGATGGAGCTTCAAGTGATCCTGATATCTACTGTTCATATAGCTCAAATGATGGTAGTTCATGGTCTGATCTGGAAGAAATAGGATCTGATCAGTATTATGAGGCGGATTCCTTTGCACCAGCTCTAGCCTATTCTAATGATTATGTTTATGCTGTATATTGGGATGGAGGTGATAACGATCCTGAAGGAGATACCAATGGCAACGATGTAATGAATGATGATGGTGATATATTCTTTAGAAGATCAGCAGACGATGGGGAAAATTGGGATGACGTGGTTGTTATTTCGAATAGTGATACAGATGGTATGACCTATGATCCTCCATCATATGCAAGTTATTACTACGCATATTATCGATCTGATATAGCCGCCAGCGGTTCCAACGTATATGTTGTATGGTCAAATTATGATTACGATAATGCACAGTACGAAATCAGGTTTTCAAAATCTACTAACTCGGGGAATACTTGGTCTGATGTTTCCGTTATAAGCTCATCAGCATCAAGTGCTGATACTATCAATTCATATGCCCCCACTATAACTACAAATGGAAATGAGGTATATGTTGCTTGGCAGCAATACTCTTATGATGGTACAACTACAGCTTATAATATAATATCCAGATACTCTAGTGACAGGGGAGATTCCTGGAATTCAGCTACAACCGTAACGGATTCTGATGGGACACATTATATTCCTGAAATAGCATACGGCAATGATATAGTTCATTTGACTTGGCATGCTTATAACACAGACGGGAACGCCCAATATACTATAGAATATGCATCTAGTGATGATGATGGAGCAACATGGGAAAGACAGGTTCTGCGTAATCCTTCATCATCAACTGGCTGGTGTTGGTTCCCAAATATAGCAACAGAGGATGATAATGTGTATGTTGTTTGGCAAGACGATGATTGGGATGAGAATGCTATTTATGATATGGAGGTCGTACTAAAAAAATCTGATGACAATGGGGAAACGTGGGATGAGGGTACTTTACTTGTGCCGAGTAGAGACACCTCAACCAGTTTTACATATATGCTACCTGCAGTAACGAGCGCTGGTGGGTATGTGTACGTCTCTTATCAAGACTATAATGGTGCAACATATGATCATTATTTCAAGTTTAGTCAGGATTCTGGAAATGGATGGTCTGATGAATATACCGTAACTGAGGATCACCTCCTAAACTATGCTAAAATGGATTTGACTATTGATGAAGATGGAAAAACGTACTTTGGATATTCTGATGATACAAATATTGCAGAAGAAGAAGCTGAGGATAATGATGTTTTCATACGGGCTACCATTGATGGTTATCCAACCAATCCAACAATAAATCTTGATGGAGGCAGTGATGATTGGGATTGGCCTGGGGAATTTAATCCAGACAACTCTCCGGTAACTTGGGAAGATAGTGGTGAAAACGGGGCATCAAAATCATTTGCAGAAGCTATTGAAGATGGATTGCAAGAAGCCATTGACAATGAAGATACTTTTGTTGATGAATATGGGGTGGAAATGGCAAATATCACACTAACTATAACTAGTGATACCGATGGAAGAGTAGGTTTTTCAGAATTAAAGATTGAATACACTGTCGATTTCATTGTTGACCAAGATTTGCTTGTCACCAGGCTGAACAATCTGGTAGATGGGACTGATGATTCAGAAACAACCGCTGAAACCAAATTCTCAGTATCAAGTAGCACTAATGGCAAAGTGATTCTCAAGGATCTCAAGATAGTAACTGCTGAAGCTGACCTGGAAATAACACAGATGGATTTCAGTAATTCCAGTCCCAAGGAAGGGAATGATCTTGTGATCACAGTGCATGTCAGGAATACTGGTGAAGGTGACGCTTCTGCGGATATTACATACTGGTATGATGGCGATAATGAGATTGGATCTCGAACTTTGACAGGAATAGAGAGTGGGAACACGGAAACAATCAGTATAACTTGGGAAGATATTCCTGCAGGCAATTACGAGGTTACAGCATCGATAGTGGATTCGGTACCCAAGGATACATCACAGGGTGATGAGGATACGATAAGCCAGTCAATTAATATCGCATCTGCTGATCCTGAGATAACTACTGAATTTAGCTTTGATGGAATTGCTGTTGAGGGTAGTGAAATAGGATGGAGTCTCTCAATAGAAAATGAGGGTGATAAATACGGTAATATCAAGGCTTATATTTATGAAAATGAGGAGGACGAAGATAACTTGGTGTACGAATCGCCCATTACTAAAATAGATGTGGATGTGACCAAAGGTTTTAGCGGTTCATGGTTAGCTAAGTCTGGTGTCGACGAATTCTATCTGAAAATAGTAGACACAGATGACGATGAGGTTCTTAATGGAGAAGGTGATGGTGAATACCTGGACGTAAGCGTTCAGAAAATGCCTAAATTAACAGTAAGCAATATTGAATGGGTCAATGAAGATGATAATCCAATCATTTCCTTCAGTGAAGGCACGGTAGCTTATGCAAAGATCTATATTCTTAATGAAGGATCATTTGATGTTACCGCATCAGTAGAATTGAAACTAACAAAATCTGATAAGAAAATTGTGCCAACACCTGCCTATGGTGCAAATATCAACTTTAATGGAGATACAGAAACAATTCTGATGATTAATGATGAATATCCAAAAGCTGTGTTTAATTCTGAAGGTCAGTTAGGATTTACAGGAAGTTGGATTGTAGATATCAAGCTGTCAAATATCATCGCTAAGAATAGTGAAGAACAAATCTGGGACTCTGAGGAACTTGTTTTCACGAACAAAAATTACAGGGTTGAAGTCTTTGAACCTCCGAATCTATCATTGACGCAATTTACTGCCAACCGTGTAGATATAGGAGAAGGAGAGGCCGTTACATTTACAATAGTGATCAGTAATGATGGTGAAGCCGAGGCAACAGGAAACGTACAGATTCTGCAAAGCAGTTCTGTTGTAGGGACAACCTCTTTCACAGCTCCAGGATATGATTCAATAGCAGTCACATATGATTGGTCAGTTCCAGGTAATTATGATGGCGAAGTAAATCTCAAGGCCCAGATAGATCCTAACTCAGTAAATCCCCCGGGAGGACCTGAAGATCGCGTAACTGATGATTTCCAGATATTGACGCTGAATGTAGAAGGTACCGTGAACGTCAAACCAGCATCTGAATCCGGAACGGGGACTGGCGCATGGATAGTTCCTCTCATCGTATTTGTTGTACTGATTGCTGGGTTTGGTGGGGTCTATGTCATGTATAGGCGTTCGCAACCAAGTGCTGAGGAAACTGATTCTTTTGGAGACATGGGTGGTTTACCTGAGCAACCACCTATAGCAGCTCCACAACCTGAACAACCTCCGGCTGCAGCACCACCGCCACCACAACCTGAACAACCTCCGGCTGCAGCACCGCCTCAGGGAACCTTACTAAGCATAACTGTTCCAGAAGGCGCTCAACCAGGTCAGCAAATACAGATTAAAGCACCGGATGGAAGGGTTGTAGCAGTAACTATTCCCGCTGGAATGCAACCGGGAACCCAATTTCAGGTCAAAATCTAGGATTATTGACGGTAAATGCCGTTTTTCTTAAATAGCCCATTTTAAGTGATGACGAGCCTGACCAGCAAACGCTGTAACCAGGTGACCGTATTTTACGGCTGCAATAACTTCGGCGAGCTCCTGATGTTGTGTGATGGAACCATTCCGTTGTTGCAGATATGTTATGGAGATGATAACAAACCCAGTTTGGGCTATCATCTGACATTCGAAATCAAAAGCGAAACTAGTGCAGTCAATCCGACAATTCTAGTAAATTTATATACTCAAAGTGTGCATTCGAAAGGAAAAACTTCGGTTGATCCTGCCGAAGGCTACTGCTATTGGAGTTCGATTAAGCCATGCGAGTCTAAGGGATCTTCGGATCCCTGGCGTAATGCTCAGTAACACGTGGATAATCTACCCTCAGGTGGGGCATAAACCCGGGAAACTGGGGCCAATTCCCCATAAATACAGATGGCTGGAATGCTTCTGTATTCAAAGCTCCGGCGCCTGAGGATGAGTCTGCGGCCTATCAGGTTGTAGTCAGGGTCAAGACCTGACTAGCCAGCGACGGGTATGGGGTGTGAGAGCACTTGCCCAGAGATGGTTTCTGAGACACGAAACCAGGCCCTACGGGGCGCAGCAGGCGCGAAAACTTCGCAATGCGGGAAACCGTGACGAGGGAACTCCGAGTGTCTATGCATTGCATAGACTGTTTTTTAGCCTAAATAGCTATTAGAGTAAGGGGTGGGCAAGACCGGTGCCAGCCGCCGCGGTAACACCGGCACCCCGAGTGGTAGCCACTATTATTGGGCCTAAAGCGTTCGTAGCCGGTTTGGTAAATTCTTGGGTAAATCGTACCGCTCAACGGTGCGGATTCCGGGGACACTACCAGACTTGAGACCGGGGGAGATCAGAGGTACTTGCGGGGGAGCGGTGAAATGTTGTAATCCCGCAGGGACCACCAGTGGCGAAGGCGTCTGATCAGAACGGCTCTGACGGTGAGGAACGAAACCCTGGGGCGCAAACGGGATTAGATACCCCGGTAGTCCAGGGCGTAAACGCTGCTGACTTGGTGTTGGGGATCCTACGAGGATGTCCAGTGCTGGCGCGAAGGTATTAAGTCAGCCGCCTGGGGAGTACGGTCGCAAGACTGAAACTTAAAGG
>DAXQ01000028.1:11367-11816 GCA_002506485.1 Euryarchaeota archaeon UBA136
AATTGGCGGGGGAGCACTGCAACGTGTGGAGCGTGCGGTTTAATTGGATTCAACGCCGGAAAACTCACCGGGGGCGACGGTTACATGAAGGCCAAGCTGATGACTTTGCCTGATTTTCCGAGAGGTGGTGCATGGCCGCCGTCAGTTCGTACCGTAAGGCGTTCTGTTAAGTCAGATAACGAACGAGACCTCCGTCACCATTTGCTATTCTTCTCTCCGGAGAGGGAGCACTATGGTGGTACCGCCACTGTTAAAGTGGAGGAAGGAGGGGGCAACGGTAGGTCAGTATGCCCCGAATCTCCCGGGCTACACGCGCGCTACAAAGGGCAGGACAATGGGCTTCGACACCGAAAGGTGGAGGCAATCCCGAAACCTGCTCGTAATTCGGATTGAGGGCTGCAATTCGCCCTCATGAAGCTGGAATACGTAGTAATCGCGGGTCAACATCC
>DAXQ01000079.1 GCA_002506485.1 Euryarchaeota archaeon UBA136
CTGAAGTCTACGTAGAAGTTTCTTCCTAAATCTTGGTGAGCATCTGCAAAAAAGCCATAGTATCTGTCTGCAGTTGGTGCTCTCTCATCGGCTACATTCTTAACAGCAAATCTTATCCTTGCTGCTGAATTCTTTAAATTAAAACGGTAATCGACGGTAAGATCCATTACTGTCATGGAAGGAATCACAAAACGAGTACCATCAGAAAGCGTGAGGCTACTCTGGTAAAAAGAACCTTTTCTCAAACCAGTCAGTGTAGCACCCCATGGACCTTTGCTCCATGAGAGTCTTAGTCTGTGCTTCTCATCGTAATTGCCATTCATCCCAAGCAAGTCACCAAATCCATCGATCGGTATATCCGCTGGAATTGCACCTGATGCTTGTTGGGCTGCCATCTCAGAGAACTCTCCTCCAGGAACTTGCTCGAACTTATCTATGAAACTGCCAATGTAGCGAATTCCAAAATCCCCGACATCAGTATCCACATCATAATAAACCCCGATGTCGTATCCTTCTATGGTTCTTGTGGCTAAGTTTAAATACTCATCAGCAACATACTTAATAACACCAAACGGACATACGCCAGCAGCAGCAAAGTAACCATCTTCAATATCACCTGAGTCAGGATCTTCCCTGACAACCGCTGGGTTACCAACAAAAGTGCCACAATTGTTCGTGCCGTTTGCCCATCTCATCATCATGTCATTCACCGTGTGGTTATTTCTGCCAAACAACCCAATGGTATTTTCTTTTTCAATAGTCCAATAATCGGCTGTGATTACCAAGCCATCAACAGGGGTAAAAACAAATCCAACGGAGGTGTTATCTGATTCTTCAGACTTAAGATTCTCAGCTCCTGATGCTTGTCTCTGCATAGAATAACGAGAATCCAAAGTTGAACTGGATGTAGATATTCCATTAGCTTGTTGCAATCGATAGAAACTGTAATCATTCCTGGTTCCAGTTCTCACAACTATTTTTTCATTGACCTGAATTATATTTGGAGCCCTGTAGGCTGTTGAGATTGAACCTCTGAACAACACCCAATCAGTGATATTCCATCCGACAGCAAATTTTCCAACCAGAGCAGTATCCACGTCTGTGGAATCTTCATATCTTAGAGCAACCTGTGCATTGGCGGTTGGTGCTAAAGGTATTTGTAATTCAGTAAAAATGGATTTTACACGGTGTTGACCCGAAACATCGCCAGTTGGACTTGAGTTCAAAACATCTGAAACCAAGGGATAGGTATCACCTTCGTAATCTGTGTAATTAATAGTTCCATCGAGTCTGGGATCCCTATCATCCGTAACCTTTTCGTATCTGTACTCAAAACCTACTAATAGACCTATAGGGCCAGCAGGAAGGTCTGCGATTTCATTATTTGAAGCTTTAAAATCTAGCATTCTTAGTTCGCTCGAACCTTTTCTGTAGACATCAATAACCGCTTGATCAAGATTTGAATCCACACCAGCACTAAAAGGGTTATAGGCAGCTGGAGTAGAATCCCAGAGCGCTGCTTTTATTAGATTGTTTGATAACCTATTGCCAGTAACATCATCAGCGGTCGCTTTGGATGATAAGAAAGCTGTTTCCCAATCCCAGTCTCCACTCGAGCCTCTGAGCCCCTGTAAAAACCTGTAGGTACGTTTCTTAACATCAACTTTTCTGTAGATTTCAGCATAGCGGTAGTTATCAATATACAATTCCTTTCCAGCAAAAAGTGCCGTACCGTCAGCAAGTGTCATTTGATTCAGCCAATAATTGTCAGGACCGACTCTGTGCTTTGAGGAAGAGAAAGCATATGAGGGATGCCGAGTTAGATTTGAATCAGACTCATAGAATCCAATCTCGGTGAATGATTCGTTGCCGTTGTCAAGTTCATGATTGATGAAGACAAAAATGTTTTCTCTTTGTAGTTCTGATCTGTAATCTGTATCTCCCCAGAGGTTGAAGCGTTCTACACCATTGCCGTCTTGTGCAATACAAGTGCCATAACCAGTGTCAAATACTTCCCCATTCTGGCTTGAGCGGTTGCTGCAGCGTGGATCTCCAAGTGGAAAAACTTCGAACTCACCATTCGAATCGGTAAACACATGATTGTATGGATGACTGCTACCGTGCTCACTGCTTTTTACCATATCAAATTGACCATATAGATTATTGGTACTGAGGTTCCTAAAGCTTGTGCTTCCAGCCCAAGGATTACCATCATCTAGACAGCGGCCCTCGTCTTCCACTCCCTCGGGTAAGTCGCAAGTAGTCCATTTTCTGTGATCTGAATCACCCCATCTTGGGTCTTCAGCAGCCAAGATCCTCTCTCTATCGTAGTAATTGACGAACACACTGACGTTGCTTGCGCCGTCATTGAAGTCTTTACCATACTTGGCGGTGAAGGTTGTATCGTTAGCATCAAAGTGGTCGTAGGAATTTGTTTTGATTCTAAAGACGAACCCTTCATAGTCTTGTTGTAAAACGTTGTTAACAACTCCAGCCACAGCATCTGCGCCATAGATAGCCGATGCACCATCCCTTAGTATTTCCATCCTTTCAATACCGTATACGGGAACCAAGTTGGAGTTCACTGTCATTGTTGGAACATAATCTCCACCAATTAATTCGGTTTGATATCCTGGCGAGTTAACCAATCTTCTTCCGTTTAATAAGGTTAGAGTGTTACCAACGCCCATATTTCTCAGATTGTAGGCACCCATATCGCCTCTGGCTGAGTTCACCCCTCCGGAGGCATTCTCATTTTCATTGAAGAGATTCATGCCATTTTCAACTACGTTCTCAAGTAATTCGTCTCCACCATCTACTCCAAGACTATCTATATCAGTGAAATCCAGAACCGATACTGGTAATGCACCAGTAATTTTGGCGCCTTTGATTTGACTACCAGTTACAGTAATCTCTTCTATATTAGTAGAGCC
>DAXQ01000063.1:0-21410 GCA_002506485.1 Euryarchaeota archaeon UBA136
GCTGAACCAGAAGCTGGCACAAAGATGACTTTTGTGCCTGGTGAAGGTAGCGATTTAGAACTTCTTAAAAACACATTTGAGGGTCGAAACAGTGGTGCAGGTCCCGGTTCTGCAACCATGTGGTTCTCTTACAGAACAGAACAGATAGTAGGTGCTGAATTAGGAGGTGTCATAGATCGTGTCTATAATGTTACAGTTTACATGGAAGCTCCAACTATGCTATATTTAGAGGATAATTTCAACTTTACAACAACGTACGAAGGCCGAGTAGGTGGCCTTAATACAGCTACTTACCAAACTACGTATTACAATGCAACAGGATTTAGAGCCGGTTGTGTTAACAAGGATTCATCCACTGAAACTCACATAAATGTACTAGGATATCTAAGGATTTTTGAGACGGAGTACGATGAAAATGGCACAGCTTTACCAGCAAATTATGGGATTCAAAGTTCAAATGGATGCTGGGATTCTGATACGTCAGATCCAGATAATGTTTTGAATCCTGAAGCAGATTCATATGAAGAATTGGTCAATGTTACTTATGATGTAAATAGACGCACACTTCAGTATGTCAACGGTTCAACCGCTACGGAAGTCGGTGGAGATGGATTTAATTTCTTCTCACCACTATGTGAGACAATAAGTGTAACAGATAGAACCTGTTGGGTTCCCGCAGAAGATCAGGCATGGCCTAATGCTATGTATAATCTACACATGCAGAATTATACTTTCATTGCTGAGACAGATGTCAACGGGACATTAGCTTTCCACTTCAGGGCAGACGAGAAGAACATATCAGGAAACTCAGGTTCTTTGTATCAGGAAGTATTGCAAACAGGGTTGGTCATGGATTATTATGAAGATGTTTGGGTGGATCCAGTAACTGGCACAGTCTTGGATCAAAAGTATTCCATACAGATTAAGGTCCCTGTTGATTATCCTCAACTTGGTGGAGCTAGGCTTAGAGATATAGTGGCTAATTATACACAGGAATCCCAGGAAGAAGCAGCTTCTACAGCTAAACTTCAGGCCCTTGCACAGTATTATCAGGGCCATGAGATGGTTGTTCTCACGCTAAATGGAGCGTATACAGAAAAAACAGTAGATGGACAGATAGACGCTGAAAAAGACAAGGTCGCGTCTTATACATTGGGTACAAAAACCTTGCCCACTATTCTGATTGGTCTTGCCATGGTTTCCCTTATGGCGGGTTTCTATGTTTATTATCAGACTGGCGGGGCAATTTCTGGTGGAGGCATGGATGAACCTAGTAGTGAAGCTGAGCCTTCATCAAGTATGGCCCCTGTCGAAGAGGAATCAACAGAGGATGAAGCAGCAGATGACTCATCCGATGGTGAATCCGACGCTGAAGAAAAAGAATAGTTTATGGATGGAAACATCAGACTCGCACTAATACTCTCAGGTATCGGTTTGATGTTGCATGCTGGATATCTGTATGCAAACTGTATGATAACTTCAGTAGGTACGGACATGCCATGTGATGCTGAAACAGCTCAAGCACAACTTGAAGTGATTTTTGGCATTGTTCTATTTGTTGGGATTATGCGTAAGAGTAAAGATTAGATTCTAGGCAAAGGCTTCTAGCTTCTTGCGGTTATCATCATCAATCTGGGATTTCTCACCGGTCTTGTAATTAATCATGACCATGACGCTATCAGCCTCGGCCACTATCTTCGAACCATTATTCTTGCTGGTAATCTGTTGTTCTATTCCAAATGATGTATTTCCAATGTGCTTGATTCTGGTCTTGACATATATGGTATCTGGGCAAACAACTGGAATCCGATAATTTGCACTGGAGTTTGCTAAAATCGGCCCCATCCCATTCTCAGAAAGAACGTCTGCCATTTTAAGTGCACCAAGATCCCAAATTTTACACATTAATTCAACTCGTGATGTTTCACACCATTTAAGATAAATTATATTGTTGACATGCCCAAAAGCATCCATATCACCCCATAGCACTGGTATCTCAGTCGTGACGGGCCAGTTTTTCTCAGTCATCTATAAACTTTTTCCCCATTTGATAGAATGCATTTCCAACCAGCCATTGTCCTCCGTCCGCAATCAGCATATCACCAGTAATAACATCTGCCGCAGGTGAACATAGATACAGGACCTGCTGTGCCATTTTCTCAGGAGTTGTAACTCCTCCAGCAGGGATATAATCCTCGAACATCTTTGCAGTATTCTCATCGATCATCAGATTTTGTTTGACATTGTCCGTCAATACCACTCCTGGACACATGGCGTTCACTCGAATGTCATCATCGGCCCATTCCAGCGCTAGTGTCCGGGTCAGGTTCAAAACGCCTGCCTTCGCAGCCCCAGAATGCCCTACGAAAGGTGCTGCATTCCAGGAGTAATTCGCAATTATGTTGACAATAGATGCTCCATTCTTTGCCTTTCTAAGGAGTGGATAGCAAGCTTTTGAGACTCTGAAGGTCCCGTCTAGAACGATATCCACGACAGATCTCCAGGCATTTTCGCTCATGGCAGCTATAGGTGCAACAAAGTTTCCGGCGGCGTTGTTGACCAGAATATCCAGTTCCCCCCATTCCGAGCTTAGAAATTCAGCAACGTCCTCTACAGTCTCATTCTTTCTTACGTCCATCGTCTTCCAGAGTAGTTTCTTATCAAATTTCTTTTTGGTTTCAGAGGCT
Source organism: Euryarchaeota archaeon UBA136 (assembly GCA_002506485.1). Lineage (GTDB taxonomy): Archaea > Thermoplasmatota > Poseidoniia > MGIII > CG-Epi1 > CG-Epi1. The sequence goes on from DAXQ01000063.1 coordinate 2,688, forward strand.
GCCTCAGCTAATTTCTCTTCCTTTCTGGAGGCGATGAAAACCTCGGCTCCATGATTAAGGAAGGCTTGTGCAAATCCTAATCCCATTCCAGTGGCCCCCCCAGTTATGAATACTTTTTTTCCTGCGAAAAGATTATCCTTGAACACACTTTCAGGCATTTATTCAGACAACTCCTGAGAATTGGCTATTACTGTTAAAACCTTCATCTGGCAATGACATCATTGTTTTCGATCCGGAACTGATTGTTATGGCTCTTGAAAGTGTTTCCGGCAGTATTCTTTCGAAGAAAAATCTCGCCAATATGATTTTGTGCTCATAATAATCGTCTTTTTCTCTCTTTGAAAATGCCACTTTGAGCATTAACAACCACATATAGCCCATTGCTACAAGTCCAAACTGCCTCAGATAGTCCGTTGCAGCAGCTCCAATTTCATATGGATTGCCAAGACCTTTTTGAGCCATGTAGAGGGTTGTTTTTTGCAATCCTTTCAAAGCTTTTGAGAAAGGTACAACAAATTCCTTCATATCGGTGTCTTCCTTATTTTGCTCTATAAAATCCAGTGCTGGATGGAAGAATCTTCTCAATAGCCGTCCCATATGCTGCGGCATCTTTCTACCTGCCAGATCCAAGGCTTGAATCCCATTGGTTCCTTCCCAGATTGGTGCTATTCTGACGTCTCTGGAGAATTGTTCCATGCCATATTCTCTGATGTACCCATGTCCTCCATGGACTTGTAGCATGTCGTATGTTATCTCAACTCCGTAATCTGTCAATAATGCTTTGACTATAGGCGTCATCAATTCTACTAGGTCACCAGTTTCCTTTCTTACCTTCTCATCAGGATCCTTTTCTGACTTATCGATTGCGAACGCAGTCCAGCAGGCCAGCATTCTACCTGCATCAATCAAGGATTTTGATCTCATCAGCATTCGTCTAACGTCAGGATGTACAATCAGAGGATCAGCCTCATCCTCTGGGTTTCTAGGCTCCTTCAGATCCTGACCTTGAATCCTATCTTTGGCATAGGCAAGTCCGTTCTGGTATGCTATCTCGGACAGCCCCAGTCCTTGTAACCCTACACCAATCCTTTCAGTGTTCATCATTGAGAACATAGCTGCAAGGCCGTCATGCGGCTCTCCTACTAGGTAGCCCTCAGCATTCTCAAAACTCAGAACGCATGTTGGGGACCCATGTACTCCCATTTTTTCCTCAATTGAAACACATTTTACCTTATTTCTTTTTCCTAATGTTCCGTCCTTATTGACTAGGAATTTTGGAACTATGAATAGGCTGATTCCTTTGACTCCCTTGGGTGAATCAGGTAGTCTTGCGAGAACCAAATGTATGATATTCTCTGACAGATTGTGTTCTCCGCATGAAATGAATATTTTCTGTCCGTTCAAATTATATGAATCACCTACGGGTTTAGCCGAGGTTCGAATAAGTCCCAAGTCGGTTCCAGAGTGTGCCTCGGTCAAACACATGGTTCCAAACCATTCTCCTGTCAGGAATCTTGGAAGGTAAGTTTCTTTCAATTCCTCGCTTCCATGGCTGTATATGCAGTTATAGGCCCCTTTCGTAAGTCCCAGATAGATTCCTAGAGACATGTTAGTTGCGCATGATATTTCATCAGCAAAAACACTAAGTACATTTGGAAATTCCATTCCACCATACTTCTGATGTCCAAACAGGGTAGTCAAGCCAGATTCAATCAATATGTCTGTAGCCTTCTTCATACTTGGTGGTACAGTAACGTTTCCATTCTCGAATATAGCTCCTATCTCATCACCGTCCTTATTTGAAGGGAGCCAATGTTCTTCTGACATTTTCCCAAATTGGTCACTAATCATTTCAATCATGTCCCAGGTTGCTTCTTCGTAACCTTCATACCCCGTCAACTCCTTTTCCACATCCAGTACCTCACGTAAGATGAATTCATATTCGCGGTTAGGGGGTTTGTATTGGACCATCTTAATTCCTCAGTGGTTTTCCGGTTGTTAGCATATGTTCGACACGATCCATGGTTCCTTTCGTTTTCATCAGTTTGATTATACTTTTCCTTTCCATCTCAAGTATTCTATCATCAGACACAGTGTCAGTTGGATCTGTATCTCCACCACTCAGGATATGTGACAGTTCTTTGGTAACAATTATGTCGTGTGGTGTTGCATGACCTGCTTTTACTAAATCATCAACCGCCAGATCCAGTGCAGCTTTGCCAGAGGGACCTGGTAGGAAGTGTTCGTTCGGTAAGGGAGCCTCATAATTCTCTACCATTTCGAGACACTTTGCTTTTGCCTCGTACAGGACCCGTGCTCGATTCATGGTTATTTCATCTTCTTGTCTCAGGAAGTGTAATTCTTTTGCTTCTTGCGCACTTGTCGCTACTTTTGCAGTACCAACATTCTGAAATATTTTCATGATTGTTGCCATTGGTCCTCTCGGCTGTTTAGGGTCGTTATTCCATCTGGTAATCATTTCTTTACAGCCACCCCAAGCAGGAACAAGACCAACACCCACTTCGACTAACCCAATGTAGCTTTCTGAATGAGCTTGTACCGCATCACAGGCGAGTAAGACCTCGCATCCTCCTCCGATTGCCAACCCCGAGGACGCTCCCACTACTGGGAAATCACCATGCTTCAGCATCATGAATGCCATTTGTCCTCCAAACACAAATTTTTCTGCTTCTTCCCAAGCACCTACATTGGCAACAAAACTTGATAATCCTAAATTGGCCCCGGCTGAGAAGTTGATCCCATCGTTTCCAATCACAACTCCGATGTAGTTCCCAGATTCGCATTGGTCCGCTGCTTTACTTAATACTTCCATAATTAGTGGATCCATAGAATTCATCTTGCTGTGGAATTCTGCAAGAATAATATTGTCACCCATGTCCCATAAACTAGCAGATGGATTTCGGAATATTGGTTTTTGTCCGCGTTTCACATCTGTAGCAGTGAGATATCCCTCCGGTCGCCTGATTTTGCTATATTTTCCGTCAGTTCCGAAATAGAGAACGTCCTTTCCTTTTTCATCATAGAAATTACCCTCAGCGACTTTCTCCAATAATTCTGGAACTTTCATTCCTTCTTCAGATATTCTTGATGCAAACCATGAAGGTCCAAGATTGTCTAGCATCTCAAAGGGTCCTTTCTTCCAAAGGAATCCGTTTTTCATAGCTAGATCAATGTTTACAATAGTGTCTGTTATCTCTGGCACTAAAGAAGCCGCGTATGTTAGGGTCTTGGAAAGGACCTTCCATGCATATTCGCCTCCTTTATCATCATATTCAACTAGATTCCTTAGTCCTTTTTTTGCGGCCTTTATACTTTCTAGACTGACTTTGGAGGCTGTGTGATATTCTCCTGTTTTTAGATTTCTAGCCTCCTTAACCTTCTTTCCTGAATCCGAATTCAAGCGATAGAATCCACCTTTTCCTTTTCGACCAGTGTAGCCATCGGCAATCATACTGGACAGTATTTTATCTATGCCTAGTTTGTTTTGCTCTTTTACACCTAGATTATACAGGTCATTCTTTGGAAGATTGGATGACATGCTTTCGGTTACATGAGGAATCAGGTCCAGACCCACAACATCCCCTAAGGCAAAGATTCCCGTTTTTGGGGCTCCAATCGGCCTTCCCATGATTGCGTCTGCTTCCTCAACAGTAAGTCCCATTCTCACTGCTTCAACCATTCCAATTAAGGTCCAGTAAGTTCCTACTCTGTTTCCAATGAAACCCGGCGTGTCATTACAGATCACAACCTCTTTCCCAAGCTTAATGTCACAGAATTCGGTCACGGCATCTATTTTCTTTTTACTTACCTCTTTCCCGGCCACAATTTCCAATAAACGGAGGTATCTTGGTGGATTGAAAAAATGAGTTATAATAAAATCTGATGCAAATGCCTTTGACATTCCCTTAACTAGCTGGTTTCTTGGTATTGTGGAAGTATTTGAAGTAACAAGCGAGTTCTTTTTCCTGACCTTATCAATTTTCTTGAAAACATCATGCTTGATTTCCAATTTCTCAAGTACAACTTCGATAATCAGATCTGCATCACCGAGTGCATCAAGATGATCTTCTATGTTCCCAGTGGTGATAAGTCTTGCATTCTTGCGATGCATTAGTGGTGTTGGGCTTCCCATTCTGACTGGCTTCAGCATCTTCTGAACAGCTGTTTCGGTGATTATATTGCGATTTTCAGCTCCTTTAGGGACAATGTCTAACAAGGTTACAGGTAGACCTGCGTTTGCTACATGAGCTGCAATACCACTTCCCATGACGCCAGCCCCGATTACAGCAACTTTCTCAATTTTCACTATATCCTCAGGCCCTTTCAAGGATAGTTGCACATCCTTGTCCACCACCAACACACATGGTTGATAGGGCATATTTCGCACCGTTATTCTGGAGTAACGATGCTGCTTTTCCGGTTATTCGGGCTCCACTGGCACCCAAAGGATGGCCCATTGCAAGCGCGCCACCATGGATATTGAGCTTTGACATGTCTATCCCTAGCTCATCCACGCATGCCAGACTTTGGGCAGCAAACGCTTCATTCATTTCAATAATATCAATATCTTCTAGTTTCAACCCAGCCCTTTTCAGCGCTTTCTGCGAAGACACTACAGGTCCTATTCCCATGATTTCAGGACTGCATCCTGAAATTGCCATTCCTCGTATGTAGGCAAGCATTTTCAACTTGTTCGATTTCGCGTAATCCTCTGAACAAACAATGACAGCTGCTGCACCATCTGTAAGAGGTGATGAAGTTCCCGCGGTAACAACTCCTTCTTTGTCAAAGGCCGGCTTCAATTGGGCCATTGATTCTAGGGTGGTATCTGGCCTAACGCATCCATCTTCACTTATGTCATTAACTGGGATAATCTCGTCTTTGAATTCACCTTTTCCAATCGCCTTAGAGGCCTTCAGATGACTCTCCAGAGCCATTTGTTCCTGTCTTTCTCGGGATATCGAATATTTCTTTGCCAAGTTTTCGGCAGTATGCCCCATCCCAATGTATGCATCCATGTCCACTAGGCTTGGATTAAGCATAGGATTGAAACCAGGCATTGGAACTCTGCTCATGGATTCGACACCACCTGCAATGAATAGATCTCCAGCTCCTGAGTGTATTGCTCCAGCAGCTTGATGAATGGCCTGCATCGATGAAGCGCAGAATCTATTTACAGTAACACCACCAACACTCTTCGGAAGTCCAGTCAGAAATACAACATTCCGTGCTAGATTCATTCCTTGTTCTGCTTCGGGAAAGGCACAACCCAGAATCAGATCTTCGACATCCTCTTTCTTCACTCCTGTCTTTTCGAGGAGACCCCTAATCACTTTAGCCGCTAGGTCATCTGGTCTTGTTTTGCTTAATTGGCCTTTTTTGGCAGGAGTAAAGGCAGAGCGTGCATAACCACAAATCACCACTTCAGTCATTCTAATCAGCACCAATAAGTAGTATTACTATATAAAGGTAGGACTAAGCGTTCAAAATATAAAACATTTATATACTAATACTCAAATCTATTTTGGATGGCAGAATCTAAGCAACACCAAAAAGGGAGCACCGAGAAACAGATCATGGTACTCAAGAAGTTAGGTTTTTCAGATGATGAGGCCCGAATTTATCATGTACTTCTAGTTTCCAAAGAGTCTACAGTTGGAGAGATTAGCAGATCCATAAATTTTTCCAGAGCCAAGATTTATGGTATAATAGATAATCTGTTATCAGAAGGTATAGTTGTTGAAGGTAATAAGCATCCTAAATCCTACTATCCTGTGGATCCCATGGAAATAGCTGAAGGAAGGTTAAAGGCCATGGAATCAGCCTCCCTATCAGTGGAATCTGACCTATCCCCATTGTATCAGTCAAAGCCTGTCGATTATCTGGAAACACTGACGGTCAAGGATATGGAGATATTCTCTCAAGTGATTTCAATGTGTGAACGGGCTGATGCGTCTATAGATGTAATTGCCTCGATTCTTCCTTCCGAGATGCCAAGGAACGTTTGTCGGGCTTTTTCTGATGCGAGTGGAAGAGGTGTTGAGGTCCGGATGCTGTTCCCCAAGAAGGAGACGACGCTTGACCTATCCCGTTTAGAAGGATTGTTTGAAATAAGATTGGCTCCCGCTATGCCAGCAGCAGGCATGATATTAGTGGATGAAAAGGAATTTTGTGTAGGTGGCCTAGATGTTCCCGATTCAAACAATATGCTTCTGGGGATGTGGATGAATCAGCCAGAATTAGCTAGACTTGCCAAATTGATTTTTGACAATATTTACGAATCCTCTGAGATATACGAGAGTTAATTTACGAGTTGTATCAGAGCCTTTTACAGCCCAGGTATATTTTCAATTCCGGGCAGTGTTCCGAATACATAATAATAGATACTTGCAGCAATCGCATAAAAGATGATGAAGATTTTCAGGTATCTCATGCCTGCCCTAAATATGAATCCCCAAGTAGAGATGTTGTCTTTTGGCTCCGCATCGGTATTCACAAAAGGATCCTTGTCCTTGATATCTATTCTAACCACGGTTCTGTAATTTGAGCGTGAATTAAACATTATGCCTATCGTAGGGACATAACAATATTAATTCGGTCTTGATGCTCAGAATATGAGTTCTCATCCTGTCAATGAGCCTATTCTGAACTATGCGCCGGGTAGCGATGAAAGAAAAGCGCTTAAGACAGAAATCAATAGACAAATGTCAGAAGTGATTGAGATTCCATGTATAGTAAATGGTAAAGAAATTTACACCAATAATACAGTAACTCAAGTTATTCCACACAATCATGGTCATATTCTGGCTAATGTTCACCTTGCCGGACGTTCGGAGATGGAGTCTGCCTGTACCTCGGCAGTTAAGGCCCAATCTGGATGGATCGACATGGGACTGGAGGGCCGGGCATCTATCTTTGAGAGATGTGCAGATCTTTTAGCAGGTGATTGGAGGATGAAAGTGAATGCAGCCACCATGCTCAATCAGAGTAAGACTGCATTCCAGGCCGAGATTGACGCAGCATGCGAATTGATAGATTTTTGGAGGTTCAATGTGTATTATACGAGGCAGTTTCATGATCAATTTCAACCACTTGTCTCTCCTGAGGGTATTGCTAATACAACCGAGATACGCCCCCTAGAAGGTTTTGTTCTGGCTATCACACCCTTCAATTTTAGCAGTATAGCTGGAAATCTTCCTAGCGCTCCGGCATTAGTTGGTTGTACAGCTCTATGGAAGCCAAGTCGAAATTCATATTATTCAAATTACATGCTGATGCTTTTGATGATGGAAGCGGGTTTACCTCCTGGCGTTATCAACTTCTTGCCAGGTTCTGGTGCAGAGATAACGGAGGTTGCACTTTCCAATCCCGATTTTGCCGGAGTTCACTTCACGGGTTCCACGACCGTTTTTCAGGGTCTATGGCAACGTGTTGCTGAAGCCTTGCCCAGTCTGAAGGGATATCCACGCGTTGTCGGAGAAACTGGTGGAAAGGATTTTGTAGTTGCCCACCCCGATTGTGATCGTCAGGGACTTCTGGTAGCATTGTTGCGAGGAGCATTCGAATACCAGGGGCAAAAATGTTCTGCGGCCAGTAGAGCCTACATCCCCCAATCAGTATGGAGTTCAATTAATGGGGATCTGATATCCGAGATTAAGAAAATCAAAATGGGCGACTGCAGTGATTTCAGTAATTTCATGACAGCTGTAATTGACAAGCGCGCATTCGATAAGATTACAGGGTATATTGGTCGAGCCAAGGAGAGGGACTGTTGCGAGATAGTTGTTGGGGGTGGAAGCGATGATAGTACCGGGTGGTTCATTGAACCTACAATTATTGTGACTAGCAACCCCCAATCAGAATCCATGGTCCAAGAAATATTTGGTCCCGTCCTGACCGTTTATGTCTATGAGGATAATGATTTTGAAGATGTCTTAGAACTATGTGATAAGTCGTCTCCCTATGCATTGACAGGTTCCATTTTTGCGACTAGCGAAGAAAATATTCAGAAAGCTTATGAGGCTCTCAGATTTACAGCTGGTAATTTTTACATAAATGATAAACCTACTGGAGCCGTTGTCGGTCAGCAACCGTTTGGAGGTGCTCGGGCATCGGGAACCAATGACAAGGCCGGAGGTCCATTGAATCTTTTGAGGTGGATATCGCCACGATCTGTGAAGCGCGCCAACATTCCCTTCCATGACTGGACCTATCCATTCATGGATAAAGATTAGAATAATCTGGTGGGCCCGACCGGATTTGAACCGGTGGCCTCCCGGTTATCAGCCGGGTGCTCCAACCAGGCTAAGCTACGGGCCCAATTATTTTGCTACCAGACTAGGGGATTTAATATTTCATGGTATCAAGAAAAGCCTAGAAGTAATTATTTTCGGCCGTATTCTTTTATAGACCTATTACCCTGTAAATGTACTATTTATTTGAGTCATGTCCCGAACCGATTTACTAGAGAAGATTAAGAATGCAGAAGCGTCTGCAAGTAGTGAGGTGAAGAAGGCTGAAAAGGAACAGATTTCAGCTATGAATAGGATACCTCTCGACCAAGAAGAATTAATTTCAAAAGAAAGAAAATCTGCTGAAAAGAAATCTAAAAAAGAGATTAAAGAAGCTATGGAAGAAATAAATAAGTTGAAGACAAAGATCCTTAAAAATGGAGAAAAAGATAATTCAGGTATGAAGTCTAAAGCTGAAGCCAGAATAGATAATGCTTCTCAAAAATTTGTGGATACTTTTTTGGAGAGTTTATCTTAATGCTTAAGTCAGAAGACATGTCGCGGATGACTATAAGTGGTCATAAACAAAATTTATCAGATTTATCTAATTTATTAGATAAGCATCAATTAATTCATCTTATTGATTATAACAATGAGGATGATGGTTTTAAGATTGGTTCTTCGTTGAGTTATGGTGCACAGACATCAGAGTTGTTAGTAAAAATACGCTCAGTTATTAAGTTATTAGAAGTTTCAGCTTCTCCTCCTACAAGTCCAAAATTAGTTTCAGATATTGAGAAAGAAATTAGTGAAATAGATAGTATAGCTTCTCAGGCACATAAATTGAATGATACGCAAAGAGATTTTGACAGGCAAATTGAAGAAGTAGAATCTCAATTAGAGCAAGTAAGCTATTTTGAAGAAATTGATTTAGATTTAGATTTATTAAGTGGCTATTCAAGTATGCAAGTATTTGCAGGCAATATTCCCGAAGATTCAGATTTGAGTTTATTGAATAAGATGAAAGATGTGGAAATTATAAAATCTAATGATATAACTGTAGTTTTTGTTGCTTCAACCTCATCTGAAGAAGTTGAACGTGTTCTTTTAGATCAAGGTTTTCGATCAATAGATGTACCTCTAGTTTCAGGTATGCCTTCAACAGTTAAATCTCGATTAGAATCTAATCTTTCTAAATTAAATAGTGAAAAAGAAGCAATAAATCATGAAATTCAGGCAATATCCACTAGACATGGTGATTGGTTGGTAGCGTGTGAAGAGCATTATTCTGCATTATCGGAGAAGTCAAGTTTACCTCTTAAGTTGGCTACAACTGACAACATGTTTGTTTTAGATGGCTGGGTCCCCACAAATTCAGTATCTGATCTTCAACAAGCTTTACAGAAGTTAGACATTTATTATGAAGTTGGTGAAAAGAGCGAACTCGAACCTCCTATCAAGTTAGATAATCCAGAAGTTATGAAACCTTTTGAATTATTTACCAAACTTTACAGTACACCTAAGCATTGGGAGTTTGAACCCACAGCAATTATATTCTTGACATATCCTCTATTTTTTGGTATGATGGTGGGTGATGCAGGTTATGGTTTAGCGTATATCTTATTTGGTCAGTTTATAATAACTAAATTTGGTTATTCAAATGAGTTGGCTGCACTTGGCAAAATTCTCAGAATGGCTGGTCTCTGGACTTTGTTTTTTGGAACTTTTATTTTTGCAGAAGCGTTTGGGCAAACATTTTATCTTATTGGAAATGATTATCTAGGTTTTACTTCATTTGTTTTTGGAGAGCACTTTGGACCTACTTTTAATGTTCCTTTAATAGAAAATCCTCATCCTCCTTGGCAACTACCAATACACAAATTTAGTCCATATGGAGCTCAATTGATGCTTCTTTCCTCAGTGATAATTGGATTTATCCATGTGTCACTAGGATTTATTCTTGGTTTTATTAATGAATTAAAACATCATAATTTGAAACATGCCTTATATTCTAAAATGTCATTCCTTTTGATTCTTTGGGGTGGAGTTATTGCTCTGGTTTCAGTAGTAGGTTTGTTACCTGAATTTGCTAAACTTTTAGGGATAGTAGTTTTATTAGTTGGTTTGACACTTGCAGTATTAGGTGAAGGTATTGTTGGAATTTTAGAATTCCCTACTGTATTTTCCAATGTTATTTCTTATGCTCGTATTGGAGCTATTGGCCTTAGTGATTACGGGCTGGCTTTTACTGTAAACTTTATAGCTTTTAATTTAATAGGATTAGAGGGTATCATGGCAGTATTCGCAATTTTAATTTTATTAATAGGGCACTTAACAGTGTTCACACTTGGAATAATTGGAACCGGCATAAATTCGCTAAGATTGCAATATGTCGAGTTCTTTACTAAATTCGTGCAAGGAGGGGGCACACTTTACGATCCTTTCGGTTATAATCGAAAGTACACAAATGAAAACGAGGTAATACCATGAACAGGAAAAACAACCTATACCTTTTGGCAGCAATGCTTTTCGTAGCATTGTTGGCAATGCCGGCAGTAAGTGCTGATAGTCATGAAGACAATCAGAACACAGTAGACGCAGCAAAAGAAAATGCTAAAGGTTACATTGCTATTGGAGCAGGACTAGCCGTAGGATTAGCTGGTATTGGAACTGGGTTAGCCCAGAGCAATATTGGTTCCGCAGCAGTTGGAGCTGTAGCAGAAGACGATAAGAATTTCACGAATGGCTTAATTTTTACAGCTATTCCAGAAACTGTCGTTATCTTTGGTTTGGTTATTTCAGCTTTGCTCATATTTGTAATGGGCGCTTAGAATGGGTCTTGAGGAAATTCTCAAGCAAGTCGAGGAGACTGGCCGAGAGAAAGCTGCAGCAATTCGCAAAGAGACAACAGACGATGTAGAGTCTAAGATGAAGGAAGCTTCAGTTGAAGCTAAAAACAAGGCAGATTCAATTATGACAGAGTCTTCTAGAAAAATTGAGCAATTGAGGCAGCAAGAGATTCCATCCGCAGAATTAGAAGTTAAACGAAATCAATTAGAAATTCAAAAAGAGTTACTTTCATCTACTAAGGCTACAGCAATGTCAAAGTTAGAAAATCTTAATTCAAAGGCTTTGAAAAAGATATATTCTAGCCTTTTACAAGGAGTTCCTAATGATGGTAAATTATTTTGTCGTAAAAAGGATAGCTTAATTTTCAAGGGGATAAGTAAATTGTCTCATGGTGGAAATATTGATGAAATAGGTTTCATTATAGAATCTGGAGATTTTAGGCTGGATTTTAGGTTTGTTACTTTAGTAGAAAGAGCTTGGCAAGACAATTTGTCATTAGTTAGTGAGGTATTATTTACTAAATGAGTAACTATGCTTACGTAGCTACCAGAGCACGTTCTAGGCGCTCACGTTTACTTCCTTCTGAAGCTTATAATCAGCTTTTGAATCTTGAGTTATCTGAAATTGCTAGATATATTCAAGATTTGGAATATCGTAGAGAAATAGATCGTTATGGTTCAAAGTTAAGTGGCGCCGATTTGATTGAAACTGCCCTAGTTGATAATTTGGCAGAAAATATCGGTGATTTTCTTAGTTTTAGTACTGGTCAGCTTCGTGAGTTATTAACTATTTATGCGGAAAAATATAGAGTTGAAAATTTGAAGAATATACTGAGAGGAATAAATCAAAATATGCCTTCTGAAGACATTGAAAGACTGGTGTGTCCTCTTAATAATTCAGATAAAGAATTGTATGGTAGGTTGTATGATTCTAAATCAATTGAGGAAACTATTACCATGTTAGAGGGAACTAACTATTATTCAACACTTAGAAGAGCAATTGAAGGGCGCAGTACTGATAGTCTTCAACCCTTGGAGGATGCTTTAGATCTAACATATTATAGAGATTTGGTAGATAACTTACCATCCGGAGGTCCTGATGCTGAAGTTTATCATAATTTTATACAGTTAGAGGTTGACATTGCAAATTTGAAAACGGTATTACGTATGCGTCATCGAGGAATAAAAGGTCACAAGGAGCTTTTAATTAATGGAGGTACTCTCAAAGTGGATTTACTTTCCTCAGTACAATCACTATCAGATTTATCTAATATGTTGGAAGGCACTAAATTCCAAGAATACATTATACCTTATATCAAAGAAGATAAACCTGATTTAAATTCCTGTGTTCATGCACTTGATGAGTTCGTGGCTAAGCGCTCAAAAAGATTTTCTTATCTTTACCCATTATCTATTTTACCTGTTCTTGATTATTTATTAAAAAAGGAACGAGAGGTTCGTAATCTGAGAGCAATTGTTCGTGGTAAACAGACTGGCCTTTCAAATGAAAAAATAGAAGAATTGGTGGTGGTGTAATGGAGATAGGTGTTGTTGGTAATGATTTATTTACTATTGGTTTTAGATTAGTAGGCATTGAGAAGTGGTTCAATGTTAATGAAGAGGTACCCGTTGAAAATGCGATTAAAACTGCATTGCAGGATAAAGAAATAGGAGTCCTTGTTATACACGATGAGGATTGGAAAGAATTAGATACTACTTTACGTAAGAAGTTAAGTAATAGTGTAAAACCGACGGTAATAGCCATCGGTGCTGAAGTTGATGAAGGTCTTAGAGACCGTATCAAAACAGCTGTAGGAGTTGACCTATGGAATTAAAAGGAGAAATATATAGAGTGTCAGGGCCGGTTGTAACGGCTCGAGGTGTTTCACCTCGTATGTATGATGTGGTACTAGTAGGCCACGAAAAATTGATGGGTGAGGTTATCGGACTTGAAAATGATGACGTTACAATTCAGGTATATGAAGATACATCTGGAGTCAGACCTGGAGAACCTGTTGAGAATACTGGGGAACCCCTATCCGTTGAGTTAGGTCCTGGCCTTCTCACATCAATTTATGATGGTATTCAAAGACCATTACCTGTACTGCAGGAGAAAATGGGAGATTATATTGAGAGAGGGGTTACAGCTCCTGGTTTAGATCATACCAAAAAATGGGATTTTGTTCCTATAATTAAAGTAGGTGATACAGTTCATGGTGGTCAAATGCTTGGTACTGTTCAAGAAACTCCGACTATTTCTCACAAAATCTTAGTTCCTCCACTGTCTTCAGGGAAAGTTGCGGAATTAAAAAAAGGAACCTATACAGTAGATGATATAATTGGTAAATTAGATGATGGAACCGATTTGAAATTGATGCATCTTTGGCCAGTAAGAGTTCCAAGACCATATAATAAAAAGTTTAGACCAGATATCCCTTTGATAACAGGGACTAGAACTCTGGATGGTCTTTTTCCTTTAGCTAAAGGAGGTACAGCTGCAATTCCCGGTGGATTTGGAACTGGTAAAACAGTAACTCAACAAACACTGGCCAAGTGGTCTGATGCACAGATTGTAGTTTACGTTGGTTGTGGAGAAAGAGGTAATGAAATGACCGAAGTTTTGACTGAATTTCCTCACTTAAAAGATCCAAAAACAGGAGGTCCTTTAATGGATAGAACAGTCTTGATTGCAAATACCTCAAATATGCCTGTAGCTGCAAGAGAAGCTTCAGTTTATACAGGAATTACGTTGGCTGAATATTATCGTGATCAAGGTTATGATGTGGCTATGATGGCAGATTCTACATCTCGTTGGGCGGAAGCAATGCGTGAAATTTCATCACGTCTTGAAGAAATGCCAGGTGAAGAAGGATATCCGGCTTATTTAGCAGCTAGATTATCAGAGTTCTATGAGCGTGCAGGTCGTGTTCAGACTAAGAATGATGAGAGTGGTTCCGTAACTGTAATTGGTGCAGTTTCACCACCAGGTGGTGATTTCTCTGAACCCGTTACGCAGAATACGTTGAGAATTGTAAAAGTTTTCTGGGCTCTTGATTCTAAATTAGCTCAAAAAAGGCATTTTCCTGCAATAAATTGGTTGAATAGTTATTCATTATACAATCGTAGTTTGGAAGATTGGTATTCAGAGAATGCAGGTGAAGAGTGGAATGACAGCATCAAAGTAGCAATGGCAGTTTTAACAGAAGAATCTAAACTTCAAGAAATTGTTCAGCTTGTCGGTTCTGATGCATTACCAGAGGATCAGCAATTAACACTTGAAGTAGCAAGGATGTTACGTGAGTTCTATTTACAGCAGAATGCTTTCCATGATGTAGATACTTATTGTAAGACCTCAAGTCAAGCTAAATTCTTAGGAATTATACTTAATTACAAAGATCTCGCCGAAAAGGCAATGAGTAATGGTGTTGAGTTTGAAAAAGTTATAGGTTTACCAATTCTTGAAGATATTGGTAGGGCAAAATTCGAGGATAATATGGTTGAACTTCTTGATAAATACGGCAAAATATTAACAGATGAATTTACTAAATTAATGGAGGAAGAATAGATGCAGAAAGAATATAAAACAATCCGAGAAATATCTGGACCTTTAGTATTTGTTGAAAAAACAGAGCCCGTTTCTTTTGGAGAGCTTGTACAGATATCACTTCCAAATGGTACTACTAAACGAGGTCAAGTACTAGATACTTCACACGATATTGTAGTTGTTCAAATTTTTGAGGGAACTTCAGGTATTGATAAGCAATCTGGTGTAAAATTCTTAGGTGAAACAATTAAGATTAATCTTTCAAAAGATATGTTAGGAAGAATAATGAGTGGAGCTGGAGAACCTATAGATGGCGGAGCACCAATCATTCCTGAAAAGAGGCAAGAAATTATTGGAGCGGCCATTAATCCATATTCAAGGGATTCTCCTTTGGAGTTTATTCAAACAGGAATATCTACAATAGATGGGCTAAATACCTTGGTTATGGGCCAGAAATTGCCAATTTTCTCAGGTGCAGGTCTTCCGCATAATGATATTTCATTACAAATTGCTCGTCAGGCCCAAACGCTCGGTACAGATAGAGATTTTGCAGTAGTTTTTTGTGCGATGGGTATCACTGATGAAGAAGCACAATATTTTATGGCCGATTTTGAAAGAACGGGAGCTTTGAGTAGAGCTGCAGTTTTCATGAACCTAGCTAGTGACCCAGCCGTAGAAAGGTTGATTACTCCAAGAATGGCTCTTACAACTGCAGAATATTTAGCATTTGAAAAGGGATATGATGTTCTTGTTATACTCACAGACATGACAAATTATTGTGAGGCACTTCGTCAAATTGGAGCTGCACGTGAAGAGGTTCCAGGAAGACGTGGTTATCCCGGTTATATGTATACTGACCTTGCACAAATATATGAGCGTGCAGGATTAATAAAAGGAAAATCAGGTTCTGTAACTCAGATACCAATTTTGACGATGCCCGGTGATGATATTACCCATCCAATTCCAGATTTAACGGGTTATATTACTGAAGGGCAAATTGTAGTTTCTAGGGAATTGCATCGTAAAGGCTTGTATCCTCCTAATTTTGTTTTACCTTCTTTATCCCGTTTAATGAATGCAGGTATTGGAGATAAGAAAACAAGAGAAGATCATAAGCAAGTTAGTGATCAACTTTATGCAGGTTATGCTGAAGGTAATGACTTACGAGGTTTGGTAGCCATTGTAGGTAAGGAAGCACTTTCAGAAAGAGACCAAAAATTACTAGAATTTGCTGATGAGTTTGAGGAGAGATTTGTTACCCAAGGTCGCGAGGAAAATCGTACAATAGTTGATACTCTTGAAATTGGGTGGGATATGTTGAGTAAATTACCAGAGTCGGCGCTTACAAGAATCGATCGTAAAACATTAGAAAAGTATCATCCAGCATATAGGAAAAAATAAATAAATGAGTATAGCGGACGTCAAACCAACCCGCATGGAGCTTATTGAGACAAAGCGTAAGATTAAGCTCTCTAAGGGAGGATATAAACTTCTAAAAATGAAAAGGGATGGCTTGATAATGGAGTTCTTTGAGCTTCTACCGAAAGTTAAGGATTTGAGAAATCAATTATCTATATTGTATAAAGATGCCATGGAAAAATTATCTATCGCAGTGGCTGCCGACGGTAAAACTGCTTTGGAGTCAGCAGCGAATTGTTTAAACAAGTCACCAGAAGTTGAGTTATCTTCTAAGAATATAATGGGAGTTGTTGTACCTTCAGTTAAAGTTACAGCAGTTGAAAAATCATTGGAAGACAGAGGTTATGGATTGATAGGTACTTCTATCCGTGTTGATGAAGCAGTGCATGCCTTTGAGAAATTATCGGAAATGATAATATTAGCAGCGGAAGGGGAAACTACAATGAAAAAAATTTTAGATGAAATAGAATCTACTAAAAGAAGAGTTAATGCATTAGAGTTTAAGGTAATACCAAACTTGGAAGAAATTGCAAAATATATCTCGTTCAGGTTAGAAGAACTTGAAAGAGAAAGTATATTTGGCCTTAAGCGTATAAAAAATTAATGAATTGGTTAATTGAGCAAATGGAAAATCCCGAAAAACGGGTCCGTCTGTTTAGAATTTGTGTTATAATATCTCAATTCATGGTAGCTTTAGGTTCGCTAATTTTTGTTTTGATATTTAGAGAATCAATTATTAACTGGTTAAATTAATTATCAGATTTGAATTTTGTATATCCACATTTACCACAGGACACTCTATCTTTGTGAACGGCTAGAAAAACACCTGGTCCACAACTTTCTTTAGGACAGAATTGTTTTTTACGAACTAATTTTCCATCATTCACTTCATATTGTTCTACTTTACTCATCTTGTTCACTCTCTTTGTCAGCAGAATCTTTTACATCAGCCTCTTCAGTTTTTTCTTCTTCTGGGGAATCATCATCAGCTTCTTTCGCCTTTGGTTCTTTTTCAGTCTTGGATTTATTTGAATGTGAATCTATGTTTTTGTGTCTTTTCATTGAGGGTTTCGTCTCAATTTTAGTTAAAGAATCTTTATCAGCGTAAATTTTGGCATATCCGTGTGTTTCGGTTTTTCCATATGAATTTTTAAGATGATCTATAATTACTAATTCTCTTTTAGTTTTGAGTTGTTCAGATAAGTTCTTGATAACTTGATTTCTTCTAGGTGTAGAATCGTTTTCATGTTTAATTACTAATTTTACTTCTTGCCTATTTAGTAAGGGGTTGTCGTTTTGTTCGGTTATTTCTAGTTCCATTTATCTCACCAACATTTTTTCAAGAAAGTTATTGGCCCTTTCTTTTGTTTGTTGATTTACATCAACAACTACCATACCTTTGTCGGGCATCCCATAAATTACCTTCGCTCCCAAGTCTGCTAGACTTATTGCCGCCAAAGTTGCTAGATCCTCTTCTCCTTCAACAACGATTCTTGTTTTTACATTATCCGAAATTGCAACCTTAATAGCATTCCACAATTCATCTGAAATAGTTCCGGCATTATTATTGACATTAACGATTTTCTCTCCAATTTGGTCCATTATACTCCTTTGTTCTGCGGATAAAGGGCTGTCCCTTTTGGTCTTGAAATCAATTATACTGAGATCAGGCATTCTTACTTGTTCGTTGATCTTTATTGTACAAATGTCACCTACCGTGATAATATATTCAACATTCAGTCCAGCAGGTGCATTTTGGTAGATTCTGTTAGTCGTATCTTTCAATTCCTGAGCCATCTCAGGCCTCAGTTTGTACATTTAGCGTACACGCAAGGCATAGCGACCAGGCGTTAGTATGCCCATTTCTTTGGCTATATCTGAACTCTCAGGGTTGAGTATCTCTATGAATCCCTGCCATTCTCTTGACACTTCGGCTTCAGGGCATCTGGGACATGTCTTTTCATCCAATATCAAATGACATTCCTTACAAGCGAAATCACTCATTATTCACCGCCTGCTGCGGCCTTGCTTTGATCCTCTACGATCCATTCATGTTTCCCTAATCCGGGCTGTCTCATGGTCAACCCAATCTTGGATTCGCGTGGGGAGACCTCGTTGAGTGAGATGGTTACTACACGGGCCCTAACTTTGTCCCCAACTCGAAGTTCTCTCTTTGTCTCCTTGCCAATTAATCTCTGATTCCCTACATCGGTGTTTATGTGGTCATCCTGTACCTGTGATACGTGTAGAAGTCCATCCAATGGTCCAAATCTGATGAAAGCTCCATATTCGGTTATCTGGTCTACTACACCCTCTATTATTTCCTGTATCTTTACGTCGAATAACAACATATCCATTTGAACCGGTTGATAAACTGCACCATCACCATGTACGACTCTGCTATCTCCTATAAGTTTGAGGTTGGTTATCAGTACTACCAATTTCTGGTCAGGCCCCATCCTTCCTTCAAAAGCTTGATGGGCCAATTCCATGGTTACTTTACCGATGTCTTCATCCAGCCTGTCAGGAGGGATGCGAACCATGTCCTTTCGTGTGTGTAAGTAGTACATTGTTCTGCGCAGTAGCCCCCTCTATAAACGAACTTCTCAAATACCAGCTAGTACCAAACTAATTACAGACGTGATTATTCAGAATAATC
>DAXQ01000063.1:21737-25636 GCA_002506485.1 Euryarchaeota archaeon UBA136
GTTAAGCCAGCCAGATCCGAGTGTTCCAGCGATGACAACCGAAACGATTGACATCAACTTGATTAGAATGTTTAGTGAAGGCCCGCTTGTATCCTTGAATGGGTCGCCGATTGTATCACCAACGATTGCTGCATTGTGAGTATCGTCTCCTTTCTTAGCACCATCAATTTCTCCTTGCTCGATTGCTTTCTTGGCGTTATCCCAAGCACCACCAGCATTGGCCATAAAGAGAGCCATTAGAACACCAGTTGCCGTCGCACCTGCCAGCATTCCCCCAAGAGCTGATGCGCCAAGGAGGAAACCAACGATAACTGGACTTGAAATTGCAACTACGCCTGGAGCTACCATCTCTCGTAGAGCTGCCTTGGTGGAAATATCAACACAAGTAGCACTGTCGGGCTCAACACCTTCCCTACCCTCAAGAAGTCCATCAATTTCTTTGAATTGACGGCGTATTTCCTTAATCATCTCTTCAGCCGCGCGACCGACAGACTTCATGGTCATCGAAGCAACTACGAATGGCAGAGTGCCGCCAATTAGTAAGCCGATGACGACCATCGGCTCAGATAATGATAAATCTGCTGCTGTTAGTCCAGCACTAGTCTGGAAAGCCGCAAACAGAGCAAGCGCAGTTAGAGCAGCACTACCAATTGCGAATCCCTTACCGATTGCAGCAGTTGTGTTTCCGATAGAATCCAAACCATCAGTAATTTCACGTACATCATCTCCAAGACCTGACATCTCGGAAATACCACCAGCATTGTCAGCAACTGGGCCGTAAGCGTCCACAGTCATTGTTACACCAACTGTTGCGAGCATTCCCATTGCAGCCATTGCAATTCCATAAAGTCCTGCAACACCACCACCCATGACGACATTTGCGCCAAAAATACCACCAGCAATCAACACTACAGGTACAAAGACGGATTGCATTCCAACTGCTAATCCTGCGATTGCGTTTGTTGCGCTACCAGTCTTAGAAGCCTCTCCGATGAAAGGAATTGCCTTCACTTGAACACCAAAGACAGGCTCAATTCCAGTGTAATACTCTGTAACGAGTCCAATCATGATACCAACAAAGGTACCGATAGCTACAGCCCAAATTGGAGTGACTGGTAGGTCTAGGTATCCTAGTGTGAAGTATCCGCCAACTAAGAACAACCCGGCGCCGATGAATGTAGTATTACGCAAAGCCGCAGCCGCATCCATGTTCTTCATTACCTCCATTGAGAATACACCAATGATTGAAGAGATGTATCCAACAATTGCCAATACGATTGGCAACATTAGGTAGCCTTCACCAAGAACATCTGGATTCGCCGCCGCAATTATCATGGCTGCAATGATTGAGCCGACAAATGACTCAAAGATGTCAGCACCCATTCCTGCTACATCACCAACATTGTCGCCAACATTGTCAGCAATTACACCAGGGTTTCTTGGATCATCCTCAGGAATCCCTGCCTCAACCTTTCCGACAAGGTCTGCACCTACGTCAGCAGCCTTAGTGTAGATTCCACCACCTACGCGTGCGAATAGTGCGATGCTCGAAGCACCCATTCCAAAGCCAGCAATGTTTCCTACTGTGAGGAAATCAGTTTCTGTAAAATAATACATTAAAGAAATTCCAGCAAGACCAAGACCACCAACTGCCAATCCCATTACTGCCCCACCATTGTAAGCAGTTTGTAGGGCTGCAGCCTGGCCTCCATCTGCAGCAGCCTGTGCTGTGCGTCCATTGGCTGCTGTTGCCGATTTCATGCCGCTGAATCCAGCCGCAACTGATGCCAAAGCACCGATGATGAATGCAACCATGGTATTCAATCCAAGGTCATCGTTTACTCTACCGCCAGCATATAATAGTCCAGCAACGACCACTACGAATACTGCTAACATTCTGTATTCAGCGTACAAAAAGGCCATTGCTCCATCTTGAATACGTTGGGTGATTTTTGCCACCGTTTCGTTCTCAATTTTGATTGAGTCAATCTTCTTGTACAACATTGCTGCAATCAGTAAACCAACAATTCCAGTCCCTATTCCAATCAATCCTACTTGTGTTCCATCCATTATTGCACCTCTTGTATTGGTTCCAGATAATTAAAACAACACAAGCTCTCTGAGATTTTAGTACCGACTATATAAGACTGATGGGGGCGAATTTATTTTGCTCTTCCGTAGACAAATCCACCAATCAGACCAAAGCCGAGCATTACGACTAGGACTGCGTATAGTCCAATATCCCACCATGTTCCGAATTTTATTCCCCAGCCAATCCAAAAAGCTAAGGCCAAGGGTATCAAGAAGTAGTAGAACCCCGCAGTTATTTTTTCCGAGTCAGGTAGATTTTCCAGATTCAAATTTTCACCATCACCATGTCTTTGACTGAGCGGACCGTTTCAAAAGGAATATTTAACATATTCTCCGAATCGACCTCATAACCTTCAGGTATCTCTCCTTCCGAGGATATAACCAGAGTCTTTAGCTCCCCAGACCTAGAATCTAGGATGACGTTGGTTATGTGACCTAAACGTTCGCCGGAGACAGTAGTTACCTGTTTATCCCTCAAATCCGATAGTCTTATTTCCATTTTACATATAGAGATCGGTCTCACTACGCCTTTCGTCCCTTCGTGAGCGAGATCTCAGTTTCTTGCCTATTTCTGCGTAGTATTTTACGGTATCCTCTGTAATGGAGGGTACAACTAGTTCGAGAGCCTCCTCGAAATGTTTCATTGTTACTTCCTTGGCCTTGTGGTCCTTTCGAAGTGCCAGAATAGCAGCTTCTCTGACGACCCCTTCAATGTCTGCTCCGGTATATCCTACCATTTTCTTGGCTAGATATCCTAGTTTTACATTCTTCAAAGGCATTGATTTAGTGTGTATCTCCAGGATTTTCTTTCGGGCATCCTCATCAGGTTCGCTAACCAGTATCATTCTATCAAATCTCCCGGGCCTGAGTAAAGCCGGATCTATGATCTCAGGTCTGTTAGTTGCTCCAATGGTTATCACTCCTTCCAGATTTTCAAGACCGTCCATGCTGGTCAATAATTGGTCCACAAGTCTATCAGATACATTATTGTCTCCTCCAGTCCCCCTTGTGGGTGCCAACGCATCTAATTCATCCAAGAAGACTATACAGGGTGACACCTGTTTTGCCTTTCTGAAGACTTCCCTCAGCTTCTTTTCGGATTCACCAACCCACTTGGACATAACCTCTGGTCCTTTGATTGCGATGAAATTGGCAGCAGATTCTGTGGCAATGGCCTTTGCGATCAAGGTCTTTCCAGTTCCTGGAGGGCCATAAAGAATCATTCCACGCGGAGGTTTAATTCCCAATCTCTCAAAACCATCGGGATTAGTCAGAGGCCATTCTACGGTCTCCTTGAGTCGCTGTTTGACATCTTCCAGTCCACCTACCTCATCCCATTTCACACTTGGAATTTCAACCATGACTTCTCTAAGAGCCGATGGCTCTACGTCTTTCAGGGCCTCCTTGAAATCATCATTAGTAACTTTCATTTCTTGTAGTAATTTAGGTGGAATCGGTTCGTCCAGATCAATCTCAGGCAAGTATCTTCTGAGAGCGCTCATCGCCGATTCTCTAGCTAAGGCTGCTAGGTCCGCACCCACGAATCCATGGGTTATCTCTGCAAAGTGATCTATTTCTTTCCAATGCCCATCCTTGTCTCTGGGAATAGGCATTCCTCTAGTGTGAACTTGCAGGACCTCTTTTCTCCCATCCCGGTCAGGAATTCCAATTTCGATTTCACGGTCGAATCTACCTGGCCTTCGAAGGGCCTGGTCAATAGCATCAGGCCTGTTAGTAGCTGCAATTACAATCACCTGGCCCCGGGCCTGCAAACCATCCATCAGGGTAAGAAGTTGAGCCACCACACG
>DAXQ01000034.1 GCA_002506485.1 Euryarchaeota archaeon UBA136
TAGTAAACGATATTCATGTAAATCGTATATTTGTGTATGTTATTCGTATGTAAATCATATACTGGTGTGTGTTATTTCAGTTTTTGACAAAAAATTGTGAAATAAATTATACAAAATGTTATTATTTTTTACATTATTTACATGTTTTTAGCCTTTTTTTAGGTAAAACTATATATATTGAGCCATTTTATGCATTTAGTTATACAAAAACTGCACAAAGTTTAGTATAATCTAATAAAAGAGGTAATAAATGAACAAAAACAACAACCGAAACTGCCCGCTGACCTATGAAATGCTCCAGAAAGAGGACGAATGTCCAGAATGTAATGCTAAGATGGAGGTCCCTAAGTTGAACAAAATCCAGGATGTTAAATGCCAGGTGTGTGGGCTTTCTGGAGAGATTGAGATTTGAAAAGCGCCTCTCTAAAGCAGTCTCTGCTGGATATCGTGTAATTTTTCGAGAGCCTGTAAAGGTGTAAGATTCATCAAGTCCATTTTGCGAACCTCGTCCAGGATTGGATTTTCCTTGGCTTCCGAGCGGGCACCGAATTCAGTACTGAAAATAGATTGCACTGGTCCAACCTTGGAGACCTCGATGGTAGATCCCTCTTCCAGTTTCTTTAGAACTTTCCTTGCTCTCACCAACACTTCTTCGGGGACTCCGGCCATTTTTGCGACGTGAATACCAAATGAGGCATCGGTCGGGCCTTCAGCTACACGGTGCAGCAATGTCAATTCATGACCATCTTCCTTGGCCTGCATATGACAGTTGATTGATCGGTCCAGAATACTGGAGACATCTGTGAGTTGGTGATAGTGAGTAGCGAACATGGTCTTGACACCTTTATCAGCGTGCAATTCTTCTGAGACTGCCCAAGCCAGTGCCAATCCGTCAAAAGTAGAAGTTCCTCTTCCAATCTCATCTAGAAGTACAAGACTGTCAGGAGTCGCATTCCTTAGAATATTAGCCAATTCCAACATTTCGACCATAAAAGTTGAATGCCCGTGTACGAGGTCATCATGCGCACCTACGCGCGTGAATACCCGATCTACAATCCCCAGTCTAGCCGATGATGCAGGAACGAAACAACCGGCCTGGGCCATCACACATATGAGTGCGGTCTGCCTCATGTAGGTCGATTTTCCACCCATGTTAGGTCCGGTCAGAATCATCAATTGACGTTGTTTGTTATCCAATTGCAAACTGTTGGGGATGTATTGTCCTTCCCTGAGAATCTCGATGACTGGGTGTCTTCCATCCGATATCGATAAGGCTCCATCATCTGACATCTCGGGTCTGACGTAATTGTTGGCTTGACTGACCTCGGCCAGAGAACATATACCGTCTATTCTAGAGACTGCCATAGTGGTAGACTGCAACGAACCCAGGAATTCCATAATCCATTCCCTCAGTTCCTTGAATAGTTCGGTTTCCAGTGACTGCGACCTCTCATCTGCTCTCAGTATGGACGTTTCTTTCTCCTTCAATTCAGGAGTGATATACCTGTCTCCGGCAGCAACGGTCTGTTTACGGTGATAACTTTCAGGTACTTTCTTTGCATATGCCTTGGGGACCTCGAGATAATACCCAAAGACCCGGTTGTATCCAACCTTCAATTTCGGAATGCCGGTCTTCTTCTTTTCCTCAGATTCCAGAGCTGTTACCCATTCCCTGCCGCTACTGGCTCTTGCTCGCAGATCATCCAGTTCCTGTGAATATCCCTTCTTGAAGATCCCACCATCTCTGAGGACCAGGGGTGGATCCTCTACCAGTGCCTCAGCCAGTTTCTGGGAGACCTGTTTGTGAGGGTCTATGGATTTGATAAGTCTCTTCATCAGTTTGGATTTGAGTGGTTCCTCGCTTAGGAACTGCTTGAGATCCTTAAGTGTATCCAGACTCGAACGGAGACTATCCAGATCCCGTGGTGAGATCGAGCCATGTCCTAGTCGCGATAATAACCTCTCGACATCCTGGAATCCCTTGAGAATGTCCCGTATCTCTCGACGGCTAAGTGTATTATCGAATAATTCCTGAACTGCATCGTGCCTTTCATCGATCCTTTCAAGATTGTGTAGAGGCCTTAGCAACCAATCCTTTAGTCTTCTGGAACCACCAGCAGTAGATGTGCGGTTGATGACCGCGAATAAGGTATCCTTGGAAGAATCACTGATAGTACGTACTATCTCCAGATTCCTGAGAGTCACAGCATCTAGGGTCATTGTATTGGTCTTGACCATAAGGGACGGTGGCCTGAGGTGTGGCAATTCGCTGAACTGAGTATCTGTGGCGTAAGAGAGGATTGCTCCTGCAGCTGTAATAGCCATAGGATACGTCTTCAATTCCTCTACATTCCCAAATCTTTCTTCTAGGATTTTCTTAGATACGGGATACATCCAGGACTTGGCCTTTCGAGGCGTAGTGTTCATGCCTAATGCCATCATCCAGTTTGCTATGTTTTCATTTCCATCAGGGATTATGACTTCAGCAGGAGAATAGCGAGCCATCTCAGATTCCAGTGATTCTCTATCTCTAAATTGTGCAGTTGAGAATTCACCGGTAGAGATGTCCATTATAGATAATCCTAATCCATCGTCAGTTTCATTTACGGAAGCCAGAAAATTGTTGGAATTACTCAACATTGAACCTTCGACAACCGTACCTTGGCTGACAATTCGAGTCACACCTCTTTTGACAAGTCCTTTGGCACTCTTTGGATCCTCAAGTTGTTCACAGATTGCGACACGATGTCCTTTCTTGATTAATTTACTAAGATAATTATCTAAGGCATGATATGGAACACCTGCTAACGGAATAGGGTTCTCAGAATTCTTGTCTCTTGCCGTCAGTGCAATATCTAATTCTTTTGCGACAATTTTTGCATCATCACCAAAAGTTTCATAGAAATCACCCATACGATATAAGAGAATAGAATCTGGATTCTCCCGTTTTATGGCGTGATACTGGCGCATCATGGGAGTGGGCAAGAGATTACTGAAAGGCACGCCGGTTTTAGTGTTTAGTGGTGAGTCTGCCTATTATAATCGAGATTTCATATAGTACCATCAAAGGCACCGCCAACAGGAATTGCGAGATTACGTCGGGTGGCGTGATCAATGCAGCCATAATGAAGAAGACAACTACCAGATGGCTGCGGTATTGAGCCAATTTGTCAGTGGTGGTCAATTCCAATCTCAGCATCAGCGTGGTCACAAGGGGTAACTGAAAGGTAATCCCCAGGGAGAAAGTCAGAAGAAAGACAAAATGGTAGAAGGCACTGAGACTATAGGTCGTTTCAAGTCCCGCCTGAGCCGCGTCATTCTGTAAATATTCAAGAACTGTCGGTAACATCAGTTCCAGGGAGTACAGTATACCCATTGAAAAGAGGACAAGGGCTATTACGAGTATCAGTACCAAATCAGTGAAACTTATCTCAGGAAGCATCGATCTGCTACGGATGATACGCCAGATGTGAATCATTGCAATCATAGCTGTAGCGGAAATGGCCGCGTATCCCGCCACCCTCATTTTCAGGATCAGATATTCGGCCGGTGAAAGGTAGATCAGGGTCGCATCTTCAGGAAGAAGCCGGTCACTTAACCATTCGATAATATCAGGAGCGATGTAGAAAACCGAGGCAAATACGATTGCAGCCAGCAGGAAATACATCCAGGCCCGTTTCTGGAGATTCCCAACAATGTCATCATAGGCTGCTGTTTTTGCCACAGTACTTCAGTTGGAGAGGGGTTTTGGTTCTTCCCCCGGAAGGTTAATTTACCTCACTATTGGTAGGAAAGTAATGATTGGCACCACGGAAGCATTGATTATCGGTGGAGTTGTACTCCTTCTTTTCGGAGCGAAGAAGTTACCGGAGCTCGCCAAGAGCATGGGCCAGTCGAAAGCGGCTTTTGATGAGGGTTTGAAGGAAGGGATGAACGAACCCCTGCCCGAAGACTCTGGTGAAGATAAAGTTGAAGAACCAGATTCAGAGGACGACGACGATGGCAGCGGTGGCGACGGTGACGAAGAGAATATACATTCTTCGGCACAGGGTGGATTTGGCTGAAGAAAAGGAAGACGAATAGTATCTAATTTTAAAAAGAGCTTATAGTTTGAGGAGACACTATGTTCTCGAGGCGTACAATTTCTTTGGTAGTCGTACTGAGTCTTGTTGCTCTAGGTATTTACAAGATTGAACAGATAGCCAAGATGACCTCTGAATTGGAGGATGAGGTCAATCTAGCCATAGAGTTCTTCCCAGGAAGAGTTAAGCGCGATGAATGGGTTAATCAGGCTAAGGAATTATCAAAGTGACTAATCATTGGTTGATGAAGAGTGAGCCCCATGTTTATTCGTATGATGATCTGGTAAAGGACGGTAGCACCCATTGGGACGGTGTCCGTAATTACCAGGCGCGTAATTTCATGCGTGATAAGATGAGGATTGGAGATATGGTACTATACTATCATTCTAACACCAAACCACCTCACATAGCAGGGCTTGCCCGAATCTGTAAGGAATCCTATCCAGATATCACACAGTTCGACAGGAAATCCAAGTACTATGACCCTAAGGCTACGGAGGAAACCCCGAGATGGTTCCTGATAGATATGGAACCTGTTTCAAAATTTGAGGAGATGGTTACGTTGGATCAACTAAAGGGCAATTCAGCATTGGAAGGCATGCTGGTCATCAAGCGTGGCCAGAGACTATCTGTTCAACCGGTTGAAAAACATCATTTCGATGAAGTTTGCAGAATGGCAAACATTCACTTATAGTACAACCTAAGTGCAATCACATGCCTAAGGTAAGGTTTGAGATATACAGTACGGAAAGAGGAAAGAAACTCATTGACTTAGGTGAGTTATTGGTAGAGTCTGGCTATCTCCAGTCCTTCAATCTGGATGAAGAAGGAACTGAGGTAGTTTTCAATTTTGAAGTTAATGCCGGTTTCGATGTTGAGAAGGGTGAGATCAATATGGAAGAACTGCGCTCTTACTTTGACGCTGCAGATGATGTTGGCAAGAAGTTTACAGATGAGTTGCTGAGATCAGTTTTTGATTTGGATGACACTGGCCATATTTGGAAAAGTTAGGTACAAAACACTGCAAAAAATAGCGCGAAAATCTTTTCACACACTCATCCTATTTAAGTATGCCTGAAAGGTTCTATATACTCCCCCTGTCTGTAGTAAGTTCCGCATTCTGGGAAACTAAACCTCCGGGTATAGGGACCAACACAAAGGGGTGTGGAAAGCAGCAAAGGAAACAACTTGGAAGGCCAAGGGGAAACGATCCTGAAACGCAAAAAGGGAAAAAGAACCGGGACACCGGGGAAACGATTGGAGCGGGAAAGGAGGGAAACGACTTGGAGAGACAGGGGGAAACAATTGATGCCGCTCGCAGGGAAACGACCGGGATGCCGGGGGAAACAAAGTGAACGCCGGATAAGGGAACCTGACCTTAGGGTCGGGGGACCAAATCCACCCCGGGCACAGGGAAGTCAGCCGACGCAAGAAGGTAGACGGAACTGTGCCCACTTTATTTTGGACAGTACTAAGTTTGGTACACTCTATTTATATCGAACGGAGGTGTTTATCGATGGGCCGTGTAAGGAAATAAACCCCCTCCTAAATGGTTTGTAAGAGGTGAAATGTTAATTTGAACATTGCCAAGAACTTCATGACCACATACCAGAAGGTGGCGACCCACGATGGTGAGTCCGAACCCATCCAGATCTGGGCCAAGGATTCTGATGCCTATGGAGGAGTTGGGACCGATAAACTCGGAATCTGGGGTAGCGTTGTTGCCGTTGATTTCGATATCTGTGTGGCCGATGGAGCCTGCATTGATGCCTGCCCGGTCGATGTTTTTGAATGGATAGACACACCCGAACACCCAGCCTCCGACAAGAAGGCGATAATGACCCGGGAACCGGATTGCATAGTCTGCAGAGCCTGCGAGGAAGTATGCCCCGTAGACGCAGTCCTGATAACTGATCCCGGAGACATTGATTCAGGGGCATCTAGTGAACCTGCTGTAGTGGAAGATGTCGTAGAGGCCACCGAACAACCTGTAGCCCCCACTATTGCTTCATCTGGACCTCAGATGCCACTCACACCAGTGATGCAACCTAAACCCCATTCCTATGATGGCTACAAGCAGAATTCATACTGCATCAAGTGCGGCAAGTATACTTTCCATTGGCACGGGGCCTCACCAGATAATCCAGATCTATATCCTGATTATGAATGCAAGGATTGTGGTCATGTCAGGAAGATAAAGATAGCTTGATAGACAACGAATATATCAGAGAAAGACGAGAATTCTTTGCAGTTTTAACTGGTATAGTATTCATATTCCTGGCATACATTTTGATTTATGCCCTAAATGATTGGAGTTGGACCAATACAAGCGCATCAGGTTTTTGTGAAAAAGTTCAAGATGGCTGGATTCGTGAACCAGCAAATACAATCTCCAATCTTGCTTTTGTTTTTGTGGGACTTTACATTCTATGGTTAGCGCAATATGATCCGACAGATGGCCATCCTTCACTTTCCAATAGAAGCTGGTTTCTCAT
>DAXQ01000078.1:0-4103 GCA_002506485.1 Euryarchaeota archaeon UBA136
TCCTTAATTGCTCTTTGACTAAGTTCAATAATGAATTCAATCAACTTCATTCTTGAATAGTGATATATAGAATCTGATCATTCGAATCACAGTACTGAGCCTGATACCTTCTTTTTTGCGTTAGTATCTGCCCCCCCTCTATTGTTAGACTTTTGAATGGGAACAAACAAAAGAGCTTATCACGCCAAATCTCAAGTTCTGACAGCGATTATTCCGTTCTGAAAACTTCATATTTCAATATAAGAACCTGACTTTCAACATAGCCCAAAGTGCGTTGATCATATGATAGGGTTTTATCTTTTTGTCACCTGGATTTTCTCTTGGGGTATATCCCACTTCAATCTCTTTGATCCTAAATTTTCGCTTACACATAATGCTTACTAATTCAAAATCAAATCCTTGACCATTCGTCTTAGGTATTACTTTTTTCAAGCTAGTTGTGCGGTACAGTTTCGAACCTATTATGTCAGTTAAGTTGTACCCATACCATTTGTTTATCAGAAACGTTGTGATGAATGTTGCAATAAAGGCCGGTTTTTCCTTGATTATTGAGTAAAACGACTCCTTTTTTCTTATAGAACGAAGTCTGGAACCAAAGACAGCATCAAGATTGTCCCTTATCGCAATACGCAACATTTCATAACATTTGTTCAATTCATACTCCAGGTCCGAGAACTGAATATATATGAACTCAGCGTTCGCGAGACTGGAACCAACCTGTATTGATCTGCCAAAACCATAGTTCCTGTCCTGATAGACGATCCGTAAGTCACTGCTTTCCATATCTTTGAGTACTTCACGAGTTCCATCAGTAGAGCAATTATCTATTATGATTATTTCCTTTTCAATCTGCAGGCCTCTTACTTCCTCGATTGCTCTCTGTATTGTTTTGACTTCGTTATAACAGGGTATTATAAATGACAGTTTCACTGTTCAATCAAAGTAGAAAGGGTAGGTGGGAGCTATCTGATCCCAGAAAGTCTTTCCCGAACGGTCCTGTAAATGGATTCAGCGTCAAGACCAATCCTTTTCCTAAACCAATTCTGACCTCCAATCTGCTTAGTAATGGTTGATCCAGCATTTAACATGATGATCGGTGTACTGAAGACTCCTGTTGCCGCCAAAATTTCGCTTACGGCGCTACCTAGACCACCAATGCTCGAATGTTCTTCAACGGTTACAATCAGTTTGCTGTCTACCGCTGTCTGAATGAAAGTATAATCAATCGGTTTCAGTGTGTGCATACTAGCAACATTCACACTAACTCCATCTTTTTCAAGCAGTCTAGAAG
This sequence comes from Euryarchaeota archaeon UBA136, assembly GCA_002506485.1. GTDB lineage: Archaea > Thermoplasmatota > Poseidoniia > MGIII > CG-Epi1 > CG-Epi1. The sequence goes on from DAXQ01000078.1 coordinate 1,292, forward strand.
CCTTCACTACTTCATCAAGTATACTACCCGTGCTGATTAGGGTTATATCAGCACCGTTTCTTAGAATAATCGCTTTACCTATGGAAAAAACTGGATCCACTTCGTGCACAGGCGGTTCCCCACTCTTGCCCAACCTGAGATAGCACGGCCCACCATCCTCAGCGATTGATTTTGTAGCTAACCTCGTCTCGACGGGATCACCTGGTGCTATTACTTTCATACCGGGCATTGCTCGCATTATAGCGATATCCTCTACCCCATGGTGAGTGTATCCCAAAGATCCATAGGAATAACCGGCTCCCACACTTACAATTTTTACATTCAAATGATGGTAACAGATATCATTTCTTATCTGCTCAAGACATCGCATGATTGGAAAGTTTGCTATGGAATAGACAAATGGTATTTTACCCTCCTTAGCCAGTCCTGAGGCGACTCCTATCATATTCTGTTCAGCAACACCAACGTTGATAAACTGATGAGGGTAAGATTCCATTAAATTTTCGAATACCGAAAAACCAAGATCTCCAGTAATGAGATAAATATCCCTGTTTTCTCGGATCAATTCGGACAATGTCTTAATAAAATGATTCCTCATCCGGAATTATTCAATTCATTTAAAGCGATTTTTAGTTGGTCAGAGTCCGGTGATTTATAGTGCCATTCCAATTTGTCCTCCATAAAACTCACACCCTTCCCTTTCTTGGTATGTGCAATGATTACACAGGGTTTATTATTCTCAAACGGAATACTACTGAAAGTGTCGATTAATTCACCATGGTCGTGCCCATTTACTTCACGAGCTGACCAACCACAGGATTGCCATTTGTCAATTAAAGGCTCCAGATTAATGACTTCAGAGATAACTCCGAGGCCCTGCAGTTTATTGTAGTCAACGATGGCAATCAGATTATCTAGTTTGTGTTGTGGAGCGAAGAGAATTGCTTCCCAATTGGAACCTTCATCCATTTCACCATCACCCAACAAGACATATGTCCTGAACGACTTTTTGTCTCTTTTCGCCGCTAGAGCAACACCACACCCTACTGACAATCCATGACCTAGGGAACCCGTTGAGAACTCTATTCCATTTACGTAATGATTAACATGGCCAGCAAGCAGTGATCCATCTTCACAATAAGTGCTCAAGTCTTCTGTTGTGAGGAATCCAACTTCTGCAAGTACCGCATAGAGGATGCTTGCAGCATGGCCTTTGCTTAGAATAAACCTGTCTCGCTCAATCCAATCAGGTTTTTCAGGATTAAATGCGAGTTCCTGGCCATATAAAACAGCAAGTATATCAGCAATACTTAAACATGATCCTATATGAGAAGATTTTGATTTACAGACCATCTTTAGTGATCGAATTCTAATCCCCTTTGCTAAATCTTCAGTAGTTCCGTTATAACGGTATTTCATATTTTATTTAAGAGGTAGAAAGGATTATAGATTTGCTATTGTCCTATCGATGGCATTATCAAGATTTATGCAAATATCTAAATCGAGTTCTTTCTTTGCCCGGTCCACAGAAGGTATATATTGCTCAGGATTCTTGGCTGTCACTTCTTTTCGTTTTCCCTGAATCTTAAAATCATAATTGAATTTTTCTGAAACTAACTGTGCTAAGTCTTTAATACTTATGGCCTGATCAGAACCAACATTATAAGGTCTGCAGGATTTACCCCTTAGGAATATACTCCACAGCCAAATTGCTAAGTCCGCTGCATAAAGGTAAGAGCGTAGGGATGTACCATCTCCCTTGACAACTATGGACTTCCCATTTGATCCATCCCTCAGAAAATTGCCAATAGCATAATGAATATCAAGGGGTAGATACGGGCCAACAAAGGTAAAACCTCGAGCTATCGATACATCCATACCATATTTATCTGAATAAAGCATACACATGTGCTCTGCTGCCTTCTTACCCAGCCCGTAGGCAGAGGATTTGTCCAGAGGATCAGGCCCACCATTATAAGTCTCCGGTATGTGTGAGATTTCAACAGGTTGCCTTCCATATACGGCCCCGGAACTCGTAAACAGGATTGCTCTTGCATTACATGAAACAGCAAAGTCTAGTACTCTTTGTGTTCCTTCCACGATGGTATTTAATATCAAAAGTGGGTCTGTAGTGTTCAGATTTGAACTAACCTCTGCAGCGGCATGAATGATATGTGAAAATTCCCCCTCCGGATAAGTAAAATCACGTACATCTCCAAAATGATATCTTATGGCAGTATCAGCAACCAAATGCGGCGCCTTGTTTTTAAATGAATCAAGATCACGAGTAAGCACAACTAGTTTTAAATTCAAATCGTATTTTAAATTTGCCCATGAAAGGCTCTCAAGAAGCCAAGAACCAACAAATCCTGTACCTCCAGTAATAAAAACCCTTGCACCGCGCAACTCTTTCCACAGCTGCTGTGTATGATTGAGTACGTGATCCAAATCACTTGACAGTGGGTTCTTAGGCATTTTATTATTGATGAATGAAGCTACGAGAGGAGCTTTCAATCACTATTTTACAGGCCTGATACCGTGATCAACTAATAGTTGTGCTATGTAGTTTGAAACTCGCATGCTTGTGTAACTAATTCAGACAGTGATCCAGTTACATATGACAACTGGTGTTCTGTCAACAGTGGGGTTACACCAAGCCAGAAGACTTGACTAAGGACAATATCTGTATTAATGAGATCGCCGACTTTTCGGAAAGTAGCATTCTTGTAAGCAGGTTGTTTCATAAGATTACCACCGAATAGCAGTCGTGTATCGATATTCCTTTGGCTGAGGTATTGAACCATCTCATTCC
>DAXQ01000078.1:4487-5629 GCA_002506485.1 Euryarchaeota archaeon UBA136
TCAGAATTTCTCGCCGGCTCTGGCAGCACAATTGTATCTGATAACTTTTGAAGATTCTCATACAGATAGCGGTAGTTCTCCTTTCTTTTAGAGATGAAACGGTCCAACTTTTTTAGTTGTGCCAGGCCAATAGCTGCCTGCATATCAGTCAGCTTGAAATTGTATCCGATATGACTGTAAATGTATTTATGATCGTAACCGTGAGGTAAATCGCCGAACTGCCAGTCAAACCGTTTGCCACACGTATCAGCTTTGCCTGTTGCACACCAGCAGTCCCGGCCCCAGTCGCGAAAGGACTCCACGATCTTCTTTAGCTTTGGACTGCTTGTCAGAACGGCGCCACCTTCTCCCATGGTAATATGATGAGCAGGATAAAAACTTATTGTTGCCAAGTCACCAAACGTACCCACCATCTTCCCATCGTAGATTGAACCTAAAGCATCACAACAATCTTCAATAAACCATAGGTTGTGTTTTTTAACGAATTTGGTAACTTTTTCCAAGTTAAAGGGATTGCCCAAGGTATGGGCCAACATCACTGCCTTCACCTTTGGTGACCAGGAATCCTCCAGTTGATCAGCATCAATACCATAATCATTCAAGTTTACATCCACAAAGACAGGCACCAGTCCGTTCTGTATAATGGGATTGACGGTGGTGGGGAAACCAGCGGCCACAGTGATGACTTCATCACCCGGTTTAAGTTGCCTCTCTTCCAATTGAGGTGAAGTGAGGGCCGACAGGGTCAGCAGGTTGGCCGATGAACCGGAATTGGTGAGGATGCAGTGGCGTTGGTGCATGGTCTTGGCAAATTCCTTTTCGAACTGTTCCGCAAACCGGCCAGTGGTAAACCAACCGTCCAGGCATGCATCCACCGCGTACTGAATTTCCTCGGCTCCGATGACTTTGCCGGAAACAGGGATGTGAGTTTCTCCCGGAATGAAAGGTTTTTTGTTATCAAAATCTTCTCTGGCGAATTCCTCAACCAACTCAAGAATCTGTTGTCGTAGCTTTTCTTGTTTTCTACCTGCCCCCATCAGTTTATCATGTATTCTTCGATCTGCTTCAGGCTCATTTCATGCATATCTTCGCCCTTATAATAACTTTTGTACCAGCCTACCGTTTTTTCAAGTGCTGTGTCC
>DAXQ01000091.1 GCA_002506485.1 Euryarchaeota archaeon UBA136
TTATCCTTAAGCCTGAAGCTCGTATCAGAGGTGTTAAAGTGGAAGAGATTATCTCCGAATTATTGATGACAGTTCAAGTCCCGGCCGTGACCGTGGAATAATATGTGGACACGTAAGGCCGTCTTTTACGTTGGTTTTGGCACGATTCTGGTTCTTTTCGCTCCATTCATCAACAATCTTCAGTTATTTCTCTTAGGAACTACTGTATTGGGATTTGTAGCAATTCATAGTTTGGTTAACACTCGTCCGATAGAGGTCAAGATAACACGCGATTTCGACGATGACCAGGTATTTGAGAATAGTGGTGTAAGTATTGATCTAGTTATTCAGAACAAGGGCCGTTCTGTTGGTTTTCTTGAGATCTATGACAATTTACCATCCGAGATAGAAGTTACGAAGGGCCTGAATCACACGATTATCCGGCTTCGTAAGGATGAATTGGTAGTTAACAAATATTCTCTTGAATGTAGACTCCGGGGACAATATCGTCTTGGTAATCCTCGTCTTAGAATTTACAATCCTTCCTTCTTATTCTACTATGAGGCGGATGTCGAATCAAAGTCCAGTTTAGTGGTTTTACCACAAATTGAGCAAATGGAGGGCGTTGATCTTTCCACGGATTTTCCAAAGATGTATCAAGGTGCCATGCCACTAAGAAGGATTGGGACCAGTGGTGAATTCTATGGAATCCGGGAATATTTTCCGGGGGATGATTTCAAACACATCAATTGGCGTGTATTTGGACGGACCAGGAAGCTGATGGTCAATCAGTTTGAGAGAGAAGATATCTCGGATGTCATGATTATTCTAGATGCCAGAGAGATAACAGGGACCGGAACTGTATTGAGAAACCCATTGAATTATTCCTGTCGTGCCGTTGCTTCTCTTGTCAGTTTCTTTCTAAGAACTCGTAACAGGGTTGGTCTTATCACGTATGGTGAAACGGTAAATGTCATTTCCCCAGATACCGGGGAGCGTCATCTTTACAGGATTCTGACAGCTCTTGCCGAAGCCAAGCCAGCAGGTTCTCTTGGCCTTCATACTGTGCTAGGAGATTTACGCAATTTCACACCAAGGTCTCCAGTGATAGTGGTTTCAACACTCGAGACGGATCCGACCAGTACAGTTGCACTCAGGGAAATCACGGCTAGAGAATTCAAGCTGACCGTTGTTGCTCCCGACACTTTGGATTACGATCGTGATTCAGCCATAATATCTCCAACTGTCTACTTTACTGCTTCAGCATCATTGGATAATAAGATTTCAGAGGCCCGTTCGTTGGGTGCAAGGGCTATGCGCTGGGATCCTGATACAGTTCTATCAGCCTCTTTAGCGAAGGTGATCCGTTGATGAATACTAACAATAGTCTAGCTTTTATGCAAGCCGTAGCGACGTTTTCCTTGTTATTGTGCCTTGGTCTGGCCTATGTCATAAATCCAATTGATGAATCCTTGTTCTTTCGAGCAACGAGCAGTTTTGTTGGCGCAATGTATGGTAATGATGTACTGACCACTCTCAACAATTCCATCGTTGCCGGTATTTTGCTGGGTTTATTCATTGGAACGATGTATGTGTTCTTGGGAATGAACAAGAAAGTATACGATTATACCCTGATCTCAGTTTTAGTGGTAATCATTCTCGTATTCATAGCGTCCATTAGAAAGTATGATCCAGTGCCTTATGAATTTACGCAGCAATTGTTCTTGTGGACTTGGATTGGTCTTCCTGTCGCAATGGGTATTGTTGGAATCTGGGACAATAGTATTGGAAATCAAGTGTTATCAGCATTTTTGGTCTTGGTGATGCCCCTTGGCTTATCTGGTAATACCAATGAACAGATTTATCCGATTCTCGGCTTTGTGTTTTCCTTTATGCTGTATCTGGAATTGAGTTATGGTCAGGTCCGGTACAGTCGCTTGGCAAGGATAATGCATTATTCTAGGGAATATGAGATGGTCTTGCAATGGTTCCTTCGTACCCTGATAGTTACATTGGCCCTGACGATTGGTTTGACTTCCCTAGCCTTTCTGTTCCACAATTTCTTGGGAGAAATCCTACCTTATAGTTTCAGTAATTCGATTGAATACAATACGATTTATGGTCAAGCATTGTCGGTTTTGGTCTTTTTTATGATGTGGGCTATAGTGCAGACCCTCTTTTCAAGGGGATATCTGGCTCGTCAGGTTGAAGATTAACAGAAACTACAAAAACACGTCTATGGTCTTGCCAATGAGTTATGGATAATCCATCAGTGTTAAAGCAGAATTATCAATACTGGGAAGTCACCAAGGATTTAATTGATCAATGCATAGACATATCCCTAAATCTTAGCCAGAGTGGTCACCCAGGAGGTTCTCGCTCGAAAGTGCAGGGAATGCTGATAACACTGTTGTCTGGTGCCATGAGATGGGACATTAGAGATCCCTCCAAACGTTTTGCAGACAGGTTTGTGCTAGTAGCAGGGCATGATAATCCCATGGTCTACTCCACGTTGGCGATTCTCAATGAGTCTCTCAGAATAAAATACGAGCAGACTCAGGATTCCAAGTATCTGGTCAGGAACAGTGAGGAGTTTCAACTGACGTGGGAGGATCTTTTGATGCTCCGCAAGAACAAGGGGTTACCAGGCCATGCAGAGATGGAAGGCAAGACCCTGTTCTTCAAATTCAATACGGGCCCTAGCGGTCATGGGTCTCCTCCTGCAGCCGGAGAGGCTTTGGCCCATAAATTGGCAGGTACAGATCAAGTCAAGGTCTTTGCTTTCGAGGGTGAGGGAGGATTGAGTACAGGCGCTACCCATGAGACTCTGAATTCAGCTTGGGGTCTAGGTCTTGGAAACATAGTTTATTACATAGATTGGAACGACTATGGTATTGACAGCCGTCCCTTCAGTTCTATAGTCAAAACAACCCCTCAAGAACTGTTTGAGACCAAAGGGTGGCATGTTGAGGGTACCGATAATTGTGAGGACTGGGAATCCTTTACGACTGCATATTATGACCTATTGGTCGGTAAAGCCAAAAACAATATTCCAAAGATGATATATGCTAAATCACGTAAAGGCCGTGGTTATCATGTATTTGACGAGAAATCACATGGAGTACCTCACAAACGTAATTCTGAATTGTTCTGGAAGACCAAGGAAGATTTTTCCACCAAATATGATGTTTCTTTCGATGGGTTCGGAGAGTCAGCAGCCGAAACAAGAGAAGAACAGGTAGAACAGGCAACGATTTATTTCAAAACAGTACTTTCGGTACTACGCAACAATCAGGCTCTGGTCGATTATCTGGCCGATCGCCTAGTGGAACTGGGAGATTCCGTACCAGAATCGATTGACAGTTGTATCATCTCGGATTCCAATCCTCTTAACGATAAAGCCCTGTTCGATTTCAAGAATTATCCGGACGAATTGTTTGTTGAACCGGGAACCAAGATACCCAATCGAGTTGGTTTCTCTAAGATCGCCTCGTGGTTAAATACTCATAGTCGACAAAACCATGGAAGGCCATTGTTTGTAGCAATGTCTGCCGATTTGGCAGATTCTACGAATATTTCGGGCTTTGCAAAAGGTTGGGGAGATGTTGGCGATCTGGGGATGTATGATAAGGAAACGAACACGAATTCACCATTGATGCCCCAGGGCATAACAGAATTCGCGAATTCTGGAATGATGGCGGGTTTATCAACAGTCAATTTCAATAAAGATACTTTTGATCAATACAATGGATTTATTGGTTCTTTCAGTACTTATGGTTCCTTTAGTTATCTGAAATACGGTCCAATTCGATTATTCAGTCAGATTGCCCAGGATTCACAGATTAAGGTCGGGAAATTATTGTGGATTGCTGGTCATTCCGGTCCTGAGACGGCAGAGGATAGTCGCACCCATTTTGGAATTTTTGCACCAGGTGTTACACAATTATTCCCGACAGGCCACATCATCAACTTACATCCTTGGGAGCATAATGACGTAGCACCCGCATTAGCGGCGGCATTCTCTACAGATGTACCGATTGTTGCACTTCATCTGACGAGGCCAGCCATTGAGGTTCCGAATCGAGAAAAACTGGGTATTGCAAGCCATTTCGAGGCTTCAAAAGGAGCCTATCTGATCCGGGATTATGATAATAGTCCTAGAGAAGGCGTGGTGATTGTCAGGGGAACAAGTTCAACTAATACTGTAGTCTCAATATTGGAACAGATTGGTTCTGAGCATAACGTGAAGATCGTTTCTGCAGTTTCCTGGGAATTATTCCGGAGACAGGATCAGGCTTACAAGGATTCAATTATATCTGAGACAGAATGGTCAGATTCTATGATAGTTACGAATACGAGTCTTCGAATAATGCATAACTGGATCTCAAACCGTATAGTTTCAGAATATTCAGTATCTCCTGATTGGGATGATAACTGGAGAACTGGAGGCAGTCTTGATGAGATTATCGATGAGGCTCATCTTAGCCCTCGTTGGGTTCTAGAGGCCATTCAGAAATTTGCTTCAGAAAGAAATAGTAGATTAGAAAGACTTAACAACCAAGTGCCAAGCTCAGATTAATGTCATATGACAATTTCCCAATAGCCGTTGTTGACAATGGAGGTCAGTGGACCCATAAGGAGTATCGAGTCCTCAATTATTTGGGATGCAGAGCCGAAATTGTTTCTAATGTAACACCTATAGCAGAGTTGGAACGCTTCAAAGCCCTTGTTTTATCGGGTGGTGCCCCTAGGATTGAGACTGAATCCGAGGCTTTGGGATTGACTTCAGAGTACATTGATACTGAAAAGTGGCCTATTTTGGGAATCTGTGTAGGCCATCAGTACATGGCTAATCATTTTGGAGGAAAAGCAGGTCCGGCAGTAATACCCGAATTTGGATCTTCTTTGGTTACATTAATTGATAAGGGGTGGATTCTGGATAAGTTTCCTGATGAATTTAATGTTTGGGAATCACATAATGATGAGGTCCATGAGATGCCTCAAGGATTCAGGTTAATGGCCTCTTCCGATGCTTGTCAGATTCAAGTGATTCAACATGAGAGCCTGCCTTATGCAGGCGTTCAGTATCATCCGGAAGTTGAACATACTGAATATGGTTCTGAATTGTTTCAAAACTTTTTGAACAAAGCTTTGGAATGGAACGAATAATTAATTACAGTTACTGTTTTTTTTACAGAAACATAGAGGTTATTTACTTTTAACCGGGTCTCTTTAGTCAA
>DAXQ01000033.1 GCA_002506485.1 Euryarchaeota archaeon UBA136
GTTCTACGATTTTGGTTGGGTCCCATTTCTCTGGACATCAGAATATCATAATGGATATGTCTATCTTTCTTGTATAACCTCAGGATTGTACATTGTACAGTTGGACTTAGATGTTCCCTATGTAGATAGTTCTCTAGCAGTTTCAGAGGATTAATCTAGAATCTTTTTACGGAAATAATTCTTTGAGGTTTGTTTGGCCTATCCATGTGACCAGTTTTGCAATTTTCAATATTTTTCACAAAATTCATACCATTTATTACCTCACCAAAGACAGCATGTGCTCCATCTAGCCAAGGAGTGGCTACAGTAGTTAGAAAGAATTGTGACCCTCCTGTATTTGGTCCAGCATTTGCCATTGAAAGAATCCCCGGCCGGTCATGTTTCAAGTCAGGGTGAAACTCGTCCTTTATCTGGTATCCAGGGCCCCCAGTTCCAGCCCGAGAGTTATTTGGGTCCTTGGAATTCGGACACCCTCCCTGAAGCATGAAGTCCTTTATTACTCTATGAAAGTGTAATCCGTTGTAATATCCCTTATCGACTAGACTGAGGAAATTGTCTACCGTTTTAGGGGCCTTGTCATCAAATAATCCAATTTTTATATCTCCAGCACTGGTTTTCATTAGAACAGTTGTCATACTATCTCTCTGCAATAAAGAAAGGTCTCCAAAAGCCTTGACCCTATCTTTTAACAACACCTCTTTTTGCGAATTTAGTGGAAGACCCCGTAAACACAGCTGAATTCTGGGAAGCTTGTTATGAAACAGAGATGGATAATTGGGACTTAGGAGGCCCTACTCCGGTATTTGAGAGGATTGCTTCCGAAATCCCGAAGGGCCGTATTTGTGTAATTGGTTGTGGTAGGGGATATGATGCCGTAACTTTCGCTAAAGCTGGTTTTGAAGTAACTGCTATTGATTTTGCTCAAACTGCAGTTCTGTCTTCAAGAGAAAACGCTAGAAAGGAGGAGGTTGAGATGACAGTTCTTCGTGAGGATTTCTTTGACTTGCCTGATGAATTGCACGACCAATTCGATTACGTTCTGGAGTACACCTGTTTCTGTGCGATAAGCCCTGAACGCAGATTCGAGTATGATCGGGTGATTTGGCAATTACTGAAACCTAAGGGTAAACTCTTGGGATTGTTCTTCCCGTTGGACAAGGATGTCGATGAAGGAGGTCCTCCATGGGGGGTCAACATTTCTGAATTACATACACTATTCGGTCTACATTGGAATTTGGAATCTGAAGAAATGCCTAAAGAATCCATAGAGCCACGTGCAGACCGTGAAGTTATGATGATTTGGAAAAAGAAATGAAGGATTTGCCAAGGCTCACCGATGAAGATTTTGATGAACAGAGACTTGTGAATCACTCAGGCCAGTCTGTTATAATTTTCTCTGCAGATTGGTGTCCCTACTGCGTTTCGTTTTTTAATAATTGGAGAGAATATAGTCGTGTTTCATCAGCAATGATTGCAGATCTCACAAGTGTTGATTCTATATTATGGGAAGGTTTTGACCTCAATGTAGTCCCCTCAATGGCGCTTTTCAAGGATGGTATTCTGCAAAAACGCTGGGATGGAATTCTGGGTCGTGGTCTCAGCATTAATCAAATCGAAGATGTGAACTCATACTTCTCTGAGTCTTGATTTGAAGATAGCTACAACGGTTACAATTAAGATTGAAATTGGCGCATTGGCATAGTTCAGCTCTTTGATTTTGTCAATTATATCCTTTTCTTCTGTTTCATTTGTCTGATTTGTTCCAGTTTCAGGATAATCTATTGTTCCAGAGGGTTCATAATCCAAAGATTGCACAATCCAGAATTCGTCAGACACTATTCCATCATAATTCCTTATGAATTCATAGTGCAGAGTTCCACTTTTCGTGACTTCGAATTGGGTGTAACCATATGATAATTCTCGATAAGCTGACCACTCGGGTTGCGGCTCCTCAAAGCCATCATATATGGATCTGCCCGCCATCCCTGCCACTATGTGGATTGGTGCTTCTGGAAGATAGTAAGGGTCATCATAACTCCCAGTGTTGTTGGCATAAACCTGTTCCTCAAAAACTGGATATGTCCTTTCGTAATGATGGTCGTGGCCCCAGATTGCCAAGTCGATATTATAATCGAAAAGCAGACTTTCCATCGCATCTCTGAATTCAATCTCGCTTCCGTGTCCGTCACCTTCTCCATTTGAGCTATACATAGGACGATGTGCAAAGACAATCACCCAAGGTACATTTTCCCGATTCCCATCTGCATCTTCCAGATCATTCTCTAGCCAGGTGTATTGTGAACTTCCAGGATCATAGTCGTGTTCGCTTGATATCGAAACAAAGTGAATATATTCAAAATCAAAACTGTACCAGAAACTGTTGCTTCCAGGACTGTAAAATCGACTTTCATAAGCATCAAACCCGTATGGTTCGGCATCTTCTTCGTGATTACCAGGTGCATACATATGAGGTGACTTTGAGGCAATCATTTCAATTTGGTTCTGATATTCATCCCATACACTTTGATCTCCGATTCCATTTCCAGACCCGGCTCCATTAGCATAGGATATGTCTCCAGCATGTATTACCAGATCAAAATCAACTGGGAC
>DAXQ01000050.1 GCA_002506485.1 Euryarchaeota archaeon UBA136
GCTTCGTGGGACAAGAAGCGTGAATTGTGGACGATTGATAACCGAATAGTAGAGACCAAGAGTATTGTTGCAGTTTCTCCATCAGATTCTTCTGGAAAGTGGACAACTGTTGTTTGTGCCGCAGTTTTGATTGTCTAAGTTCCCAATCAAATAAGAATAAACTTAAATCAGAGTATTTTTCCTATTGCAAAAATATAGCACCTTATAAAATACTCTTTAAACAGGATTTAGATAGACAAGAATATTCAAGATTAGAGTTTTTATTCATTTTTATAGATAATTCTAGAGGATAGGTATATAAATTGTATATCTGAGAACATTTTGTAGTTTTACCGACTTATATAGGGCTCTAATCAGGAATTAGTGAAAATCTTGAACATAGGACAAGTATTAAACAACCAGATACATTGTATGTAAGTATCCTCACATGCGCGAGAGCACACCGCTATGGTCATTTCGAAAGGGAGTAGCCCCTTCTGCTTTATCGATAAGTTTGGATGGTAAATTTGCAGGAGTGGGCCACAAAGGCGGACTTTTTCTTCTTAATAATGCAGGTAGTCTCACATGGGCAACCAAGAAGATAAGGCGCGTGCGTGACATCTCGATATCCACCCGCACGGGTAGGATGTCGATTGCTAGTGGCCAGAAAGTTGTTTACTTGATAGATCGCAAGGGAGCCGTCATTTGGCATCGTGAACTTCAGAGTTCAGCAGTATCAACTAGTATCTCCTCCAATGGGAATGTTATTGTTGTTGGGACTAATTTGGGGCGTCTGGTTGTATTTAATGGTAAAGGAAAGATGCTTTGGGAAACACATTTGAGCAACTCAGATTTTCCGGTAAACTCAGTTGATATCTCCTCGGATGGAAAATTTATTGTGGCTGGTACTGACTATTCACACATCTATCTGCACGACATAAAGGGGAACATACTCTGGGCCAAGGAAACTACTGGCGAGGTTCTCCAGACCTGTATAAACTCAAACGGTGATTATTTAGGATATCTTACTAGCGATCGCAAGTTTTCGTTTGGGGTAAAGAGTTCAAGGATTCTTTGGGAACAGACATTTGCTAAACAGCCGGTTTGGGTTGATATGACACAGACTGCGGATTTTATAACAGTTGGAGAATCAGCTACTAAGGTTACGTTGTTTAGCAAAACTGGACGTAAGGTTTGGGGGCTTAAACCTCGATCTGCACCCCGAGGAGTTATGGCTAGTGGAGGGGGTTCCATTTTTGTGGGAGGGTCCACAGAGATCTGCAAGTACAGCCTCGAGCCTTATCTTAAACGCCTTCTAGTGCATTGCAAAAAGATGATTGAAAGAGCAAACTCAGAAAATTTAGATACCACAACTGCCAGTAAGTATCTTGCCACTGCTGTATCAAGTCTTCAGAGTTCAAATCATCTAGAATTTCTGGTAAATGTTCAACAGGCGCGGCGTTCAGCTCGTGAGGCCCGTGTAATCGAGAGTGATCTGACTCCTAATGAAAGAAGGCTTGAACGGAATGAGATGGAGGAGTTGTCAAGACTGGAAACTAGTTCGGATGCCTCTGAGGAAGAAATGCTTCCTAAATTGGTTCAGTTAGCAGAGATGAGAGAAAATGGAACTCTGAGTGAAGAAGAATTTGTTTTAGCCAAGTCCAAACTTTTGAAACTCTGACTTAAACTTAATATAATCTGGGTATATTGAAAGGGCCATGTCTACTCCAACTACTCCTGAATACTTGATTTCAAATGCTGAAAAATATGCAAATGAACCAGCATTATCCTCCAAGAACGATGCTGGGGAATGGGATACGACAACTTGGTCTGATTTTCTTGACCAGACAATGGGTCTGGCCAAGGCCCTTACAGCCATGGATTTTGGTAAGGACGATAAGCTCAGCATCTATTCATATAATCGTAAGGAATGGTATATGGCCTATGCCGCAGCAAATTTCTGTAATGGAGCAGCTGTTGGTGTCTACCATACATGTTCCCCTAACGAAGTTGAATGGGTGGTAGGTAATTCAGACTCTAAGTTCGTATTTGTAGGACATAATCCTATGGATGGAGGAGACACTGGAAAGATGTGCTCCTATCGCCTTCATGAGGCTATGGATTCACTTGAAAAGGTCGAAGTGATTGTTGTAATGGATGGAGTTGATATGCCAGATCATCCAAAGGCCATGTCCTGGTCAGAGTTTGTTTCTAAAGGAGAGAACGTTGACGATTCGCGAATTCGAGACAGCATTGCAGGCATTGAACCCGGTGATACAGCCACTTTGATTTACACTTCAGGTACGACTGGAAATCCTAAGGGTGTTGAACTTACTTATGATAATATGGAGTACGAGATTGAACAAGTATTGAATATTCAGAGTTATGAGCAAGGAAATAAATATGTTTCATGGTTACCATGTGCTCATGTATTTGGACAATTACTTGATAATCATGCATGGATTAGAGAAGCAATTCATATGCACGTAGTGGACAACCCTTTGCATGCAATTGATTACTGTAAAGAGGTTCAACCCCACCTTTTCATTGGCGTTCCAAGAATTTATGAGAAGGTTTATTCAAATCTAGTTGCTGGTTTAGGCGGAAAAGTCAAACTTCTCAAGATCCCAATTTTAGGGGGTATTATCAAGAAGAAGGCAAAACAGAAGATAGGCATGTCGAATTGTATCTATGCGATTACTGGGGCAGCACCAATCAATCCCGATATCCTCAAATTATTTCATTCCTTGGGTATACCCTTATTCGAAGGATATGGTATGACTGAAACCACAGCTGGTGCGACAATAGGTTACAAAGGATCGAACAAGTTTGGTTCAGTTGGTAAGCCATTTGCTGGCGAGATTCGAATTGATAAGCCTAATGATAAGGGAGATGGAGAGATTCAATTCCGTGGCCGACATGTCATGAAGGGTTATTACAAAAATCCCGAAGCAACAGCAGAAACAATGGATGGAGACTGGCTGAAATCTGGTGATTTAGGTCGTATTGATGAAGATGGTTTTGTTTATGTTACAGGGCGTTTGAAGGAAATATATGTAAGTTCAGCTGGAAAAAACATAGCACCTCTCGTCATAGAGGAAACAATGAAGTCAATTCCTATTATTTCTCAATGTATGCTTGTGGGTGATAATCGAAAATTCTGTAGTGCGCTTTTCACACTTGATGTTGGTGCTATCCTTAGAGATAAGCATGGTCTGGATGGAGCTACTGAGGTACCTAAGGACCCGAACGAGCAGATTGCCAAACTAGAATCTCTTGGCTCGAAACTATCTGACTATACTGCAAGTTCTGAAATAAAGGCTGAATTAGATGCTCAGGTTCAGGAATTAAACCAAAAATTCAGCAGCCCTGAACAAGTTAAGAAGTTCACAATTCTTCCACGGGACCTGAATGTAGATGAGGGTGAGCTCACTCCAACTCTAAAGATACGCCGAAAACAAATTAACGAGAATTGGGCCAGAGAAATCGAAGCAATGTACTCTGATTAGATTGATGCTAAGAGTAACATTCTTTTTAGCAGGCCTTCTCGCAGTTTTGAATATTTATTTAACGGAACAAACTATTGTACAGGCAGTGTCGGTTCTTTGTATACTTATTAGTTTAGGAGTGGCCACAATCTGGCCGGAACCTTTGCCTCCTCCACCTCCATCAGACTTGTGGTCTGAGGCACCCGAGACCAAGGAACGTGAAATGAAGCAATGTTCAAATTGTGGTAAAGCAGTTGATCAAAAGTGGTCGATGTGTCCCTATTGCTCTAAAAAGGTATGAAGCAATGGTTCTTTGCAGTAGATAGAGGCGGCACTTTCACAGATATTATAGGAATAGACCCTTCAAACAAGATTCATACTTCTAAAATCCTTTCAGATTCCTCAGCATATTCGGATCCCGTAGTTGCAGGTGTTCGTCAAATTTTGAATTTGCAACCAGATGATAAAATGCCTATAGACAGAGTAGAAAGAATACGTGTCGGTACGACTGTCGCAACTAATGCACTTCTTGAACGTAAGGGTTCAAAGACGGCACTATTGATTACATCTGGTTTTGCAGACCTTTTAGAGATAGGTAATCAGGCAAGACCAGAACTTTTCGACCTCTGCATAATCAAACCAGACCAATTATATTATTCCGTTTCTGAGATTCCTGAACGTCTGGACGCTGAAGGCAACATTGTTCGAGAGTTAGATGAGGAACGCGTTGAAAAGGTCTTGGAAGATTTGTATGATTCAGGTATTAGATCGCTAGCAATTGTTTTGATGCATTCCTGGAAAAATCCAATGCATGAAGAAAGATGCTATGACCTAGCTAAAGA
>DAXQ01000073.1 GCA_002506485.1 Euryarchaeota archaeon UBA136
AAAGTGCTATTTTTGCGAAAAAGAGATAACGGTACCAACCGGCCCCGGGTGGAATTCAACTCGGGTCATCTGTAGAGAATGTTCTAAGACACAGCAAGCCCCGGATTGATGAAAAGAGACTGCCCCAGATGCTTTTCAGCACTCAGACATGAAATTATACGGAAAGGTATCTGGAAAGTTGAAATCGACAGGTGTGGATCCTGTTCAGGGATTTTTCTGGATAAAGGTGAATTAATGACTTTGACAGGCAATCGCCCATTACATCATTTGACGACCAAACATCTGGGTATAGATTCAGATTCCGAGTTACTTTGTCCAAGCTGTGGTTCATTGATGGATGATGAGCATGCAGAGGGTGTGGAGATTGATGTCTGTTTACAATGTAATGGTGTCTGGTTGGACAAGAATGAATTGGATTCATTGAGAGAGATAGATTCGGCCTCGATGAAAGTCTTGTCTCCTGAAAAATTGGCTGAGTTATACGATGCCGATCAGTCCGTTTCTTCCAGTGGTTTATTCAGTTGGCTCTTTGGGAGATAATTTGTACAAGATCAGTGATACCGTAAGTGCCCCTTATGGAACTCCGCCCGATGAACGTTCGGTAGAACAACTCATGGAATCATCAGTCATTGTGGTCAACAAGCAAGCCGGTCCTTCTTCCCATCAGGTCGCGGCCTGGTTGAGGGATTCCTTTGAATTGAAGCAAACAGGACATGGAGGTACATTGGATCCCAATGTTACAGGAGTCTTGCCAATTTCAATTGGTAGAGCTTCCAAAGTTATTAAGGTAATGCAGGAATCCTCCAAGGAATATGTATGTTTGATGAAACATGGAAAGGATCCAGGCAAGGATCGGATAGCTGAGATGTTCACTAAATTTACAGGACCGTTATATCAGATACCTCCTCTACAGGCAGCAGTAAAGAGAGAGTTGAGAATAAGAAGAGTTTATGAAATTGAAATGCTTGAACACAAATCACAATCTACTCTTTTCAGGGTTGGATGTGAAGGAGGAACTTATATCCGGAATTTGTGTTCAGATATAGGTTCAGCTCTGGGAAGTGGTGCTCATATGGAACAATTGATAAGGACCAAATCAGGTCCATTTACCCTGGAAGATTCGGTTTCGTTAATCGATGCCCACGATAAATACAAGAAATGGCAGGATTCAGGCGATTCCTCTCACATCTCATCTATTTTGAAACCATTGGAATCAATGCTGGTGGATTTGCCCTTGATTGATGTCAAGGATTCTGCTGTAGATGCGTTGTGCCATGGTGCGGATCTGGGATTTCCTGGGGTTGTTTCCGTATCTAAAAGTATGAAGAGAGGGCAACTGGTGTCATTAAGGACTGCCAGAGGTGAGGCTATTGCGTTAGCAAGAGCAACAGTGAATGCAGATGAAATAGCCCAGAATCCAAAATCCAAGGGTAAGGTTGCGCGCTTGGAGCGGGTTATCATGGAAAGAGGGACCTATCCCAGAGAGTGGAAGTCTAAATGAAATATAAATGGGAATTGAGGGAAACAGTAGGTCTCTTTGGATTTCTTTTGGTACTTGCAACCTTGTATTTCGGCCTGATATATACAGGTCCAGCCAAATTTTTCACAGCCCCCAATGCCCAGAAATTATTCTATTTTCATGTTCCCTCTGGTCTGGTCACTTATCTGGCCTTCCTGATGGTAGTTGGAGGCAGTGCTCTGTATCTCTATAATCAATCTCATTATGCTGATAGGGTTGCTAAGTGTTCAGCTGAACTAGGGATAGTTTTTGGTTTTATGTCACTGGCATCTGGAACTTTCTGGATGAAAGCAGAATGGGGTGGAGACATAGTTTCTCGGTTCTTGACAGATATGAGGCTGGCCACAACTCTTGCAATGTGGATTCTGTACATAGCCTATTTTGTCTATCGAAGGCAGCCCGAGACCTCGATTGTCAGGAATAATGCAGCAGTTCTGGGAATGTCTGGTTTGATTATGGTACCTTTGTCATACCTGTCATCACGTTTTCTTAGATCCCATCATCCAGTTATCGTGGGCACTGAGGAGCAAGACAGTCTGGATCCATCTCTCAGGGTAGGGTTGTATATGGGCATCCTGGCATTTATTCTGCTGTATTCTTTTTTGCTGAATATTAGAATGCAAATCGAGG
This sequence comes from Euryarchaeota archaeon UBA136, assembly GCA_002506485.1. GTDB lineage: Archaea > Thermoplasmatota > Poseidoniia > MGIII > CG-Epi1 > CG-Epi1. The sequence goes on from DAXQ01000073.1 coordinate 2,150, forward strand.
AGATGGATAAAATGATATTTTCCAGGAAAATGGGGAACCTATGAGAATCGGTTTAATTCTAGTTATCTTGCTGTCCCTGGCTCCGTTTTCATCAGCAGAGCAATATTGTCATGAAGATAATTGTTTTACAAATAGGAGTTACATCAATTTGAATGAAGAGGATTTGTACGTATATTATAATTCATTATTCACGATTGGGGAAAATTGGTTCGTCGTATTTCATGTTACTGGTACAGACAATGACTACGATGTCGACCTCTCTTTTGAAGATGGTAATTCCAAGAATCTGACTTTACCGGGAGGTAGTTCCAATTACACGGATTCTATCAGTTTCGCTGGTTCTACTTTTGCGTCCGAAAAGTTCGATTTCAATTTACACTTGACCATAACTCAGTCCCAAGGTGGAGAGATTGTTGCGAATAGTACCTTTAAGATAGACATAAACAAACCCTCAGATGATGATATGTTCTATCTGTGGGGAGGCATGACGGTATTCTGGGTTGCGATAGGCGCCTATGTTCTATATCTTTCAAGCCGATTCAGGGAATTGGACGAAAAGGTGGAGGGAATTGAAAAGTGATGGAATCCGATAGACGTACCAAAGTTCCTTGGTCTTCTTGGTCGAAGGGATTGCTTGCCTTTTTGGTTCTGATTGCCACAGGAATTGTGGTTTTTACCACAGTAGATGAACAATCGATGTATGTTTCTGTAGAGGAAGTAGTTTCTGGCGATTATCAGGATGGGGCTAATTTACAGGTTCATGGTACTATTACAAATCTTAAGATCAATGATTGTATCATGGTTGATGGTAACTATTCACTTAGAGTCGACATTTCATCGATTATTCGCCCAGACACTTTTGCAGAGGACAAGGGAGCGACCTTTACAGGGATTCTGCGTATTGTTGATGGAGAAATGTATCTGGAGGCCATAAAAGTACAAATGGGCTGTCCTTCTAAGTATCAACCAGCGGAAGAGTAGACCTCATGAAAGATAAGTTAGTGCTCAAGGAGGATCACGTATATGAGTTACCCAAGGAAGGTCAAATGCGGGTTCCGGGTCGAATCTATTCTTCACAATCTCTGTTAGAACATCCCGGAATGGATTCTGCCATACAGCAGGTAGCTAACGTAGCCACACTACCAGGGATTGTCGATTTCAGTATGGCGATGCCCGATATTCATTGGGGTTATGGATTTCCGATTGGGGGTGTCGCTGCTTTCAGGACGGAATCCAAGGGTGACGGAATGGGAGTAATCTCCCCGGGTGGCGTAGGTTTTGACATAAATTGTGGAGTACGTTTGATACGGACCGATATGGTCGAACAGGATATTCGAAGTAAGCAGAAGGAGCTGATTGATGAGTTGTACAAGGAAGTTCCCGCAGGTTTGGGATCCAAGGGAAAAATAACCCTTTCAGATAGAGAAATAGATTCGGTTCTGTCTATAGGGGCTAAATGGGCTGCTGATGAGGGGTACCTCTGGGAAAGTGACCTAGATGTAATGGAGGATAATGGGTACATTGAGAATTCTTTGCCCGAGCACGTCTCACATTATGCCAGGACACGTGGTCGGAAGCAAGTTGGTTCTCTGGGAAGCGGTAACCACTTTCTGGAAGTTCAGAAAGTAGATGAGGTTTTTGACGAAGAAGCTGCCAAGGCCTTCGGATTTTTTGAGGGTCAGGCTGTAGTTATGATGCACACTGGTTCACGTGGTTGCGGTCACCAGGTCTGCCAGGACCACTTGGATTGTGTTCTTAGGGCCAGTAAGAGAGAGGGAATTGACCTGCCGGACAAGCAATTGGCTGCTGCACCCCTGGATACCAAGGAGGCTCAGGAATATCTGGGTGCAATGTCATCCGCGGCTAATTTTGCATGGGCCAACAGATCATTGATATCCTACGCTACCAGAAAGGCTTTTTCCAACATATTTGGAGGAGATGGTAAGAGTCTGGGGATGGACACGGTCTATGACGTTTCTCACAATATAGCTAAAATCGAAAAACATTCGGGTGAGGATCTATGTGTTCATCGTAAAGGAGCAACAAGGGCATTTGGACCCGGATCACTGGATATCCCATCCAAGTATCGTAGTTTTGGGCAACCTGTGATTGTACCTGGAGATATGGGGACCTCAAGTTATGTTCTCTCCGGGACTTCAAGTGCCATGGACCAAACCTTTGGTTCGACATGCCATGGAGCTGGAAGAGCGATGGGTCGCAAGGCTGCATTCAAGAAGTTCGATTCCAAGAATCTGGTCAAAAGACTATGGGAGAAAGAACGAATCTATGTCAGGGCCAGATCTCCACGTGTAGCTTCCGAGGAAGCCCCAGGAGCTTACAAGAACGTGTCCGATGTAGTTGACGTGTGTCACGCCACAGGAATAGCGAATAAAGTTGTAAAATTGAAGCCTATGGGTGTGGTGAAGGGGTAGATGGGAATACAGTTAGGACCTCTGCTCGAAACACGTAAGATCAAATTGGATGAATTGAGTGGCCAGAGTGTTGCTATTGATGGCTACAATGTGTTGTATCAATTTCTAACCAGTATAAGACAGGCAGACGGAACACTCTTGACAGATTCAAAGGGGCGTGTCACCAGTCATTTGAGTGGCCTATTCTTCAGATTTTCCAATTTGGTTGAGAATGGTTTGAAGATTTGCCTTGTTTTTGACGGCAAACCACCAGCCCTCAAGATGGATGTCCTTGAGGTACGCCGACAGAGAAAGCTCAGGGCCCAGGTTCAATGGGAGGCTGCCATTGAGGCTGGAGATATGGAGACGGCCAGGACCAAGGCCCAGCAAACAACAAAGCTTGACGCTACCATGATCCAGGAATCCAAAAAGCTTCTGGATTTTCTTGGTATTCCCTGGGTACAGGCACCAAGTGAAGGTGAGGCCCAGGTAGCTCATCTCCTTAGTACAGGAAAGGTGGATTACGGTGCCTCACAGGATTTTGATACGGTCCTGTTCGGAGCTTCCAAGCTGGTCCGCAATTTGACACTGTCTGGTAGACGAAAACTTCCCAAGCAGCAAAAATGGGTGGAGGTCACACCGGAGATAATCGAGGTCGAAAAGTCGTTTGAAACCTTGAATCTCAATAGAGAACAACTCGTGGATGTTGCGATTCTTATGGGTACTGATTTTAATCAAGGTATAGATGGTATAGGTCCTAAGAAGGGACTCAAGCTTCTGCAAGAATGCGAAAATGCTGAGAAAGCTCTTGAGAAAATAGGCAAGAGAATAGAAAACCTGGAAGAAATACGGTCATTGTTTCTGGATCATCCGGTTGAGGACTTTACTCCGGAATGGAAATCTCCTGACGTTGAATCAACTATATCTTTCCTTTGCGAGAATTATTCTTTCAATAGACCCAGGGTTGAGAAGGCCTTGGATAAATATGTACAGGAGAAACCAACCGCAAGGCAGCTGACTTTAGGTGACTTTTAGTATGGTTTTCTCACTTAGGTATCACAATCCAAATCGCTACGCAGAATAAAGAAAAACCCATAATGCGATTAATTAGAACCCCAGATTTCGAATCACCAAATAGTTCTTTTAATGCACTACCAAAAGAAGCCCAACAGAACCACCCGAGTAATTTTATTCCAACGTTTAGCAGCACAATAATCATTTTTCCATCCCAGTTTAACCCAAACACAGTTCCAAAAGTTGTCATCAAAATTAATAGATGAATGAAGGCCTTTCCATTAACTACCTGAAGAATGACGCCGGTTTTGAGTCCAAGTTCCTCATCAGAAATATCTTTACCATCTATATGTGAAGCCGTTGCTATTTGGTAAGATAAATAAATAATATATCCAACACCAATATAAGTCAAGAAAGTAAGTAAGTCAGGGTTGTCCTCTATGAAAAGAGATCCATAACCAACTACAAGACCTAGCAAAAGCCATCCAATCACCATTCCTGAGATTAAAGGCAATGATTTTCTGAATCCATGGCGAGAACTATGGGCAGCTGATAGAAGATTATTAGGTCCCGGCAAGAGAGACACAGGTAATGTAAATGCTAGCATAGCAAGCAAACCCGCAAAGTCTATGATGCTAAAACCCCTCTGTAAATACGGTACATACTCTCAAAGAAAAGGGGTCCTATATTTTGTCTTTTCTTTACGCTAACTGCAGAAAAATATTACATAATCAATGGTAGTGGACATGGAATCCCGAAAAATATACCCTGCATCGTGCACTTATGTTTTAAATATATCTGCGCCCGGCCCCCATCACAATGCAGAGCATCTCAGTTCATAAATTGGAAGAAGCTTTGGAATCGGGCACTTCAATATTGGATTGCCGACCAACCAGTGATTTCGCGTCTTCACACGTGCCGAATTCGATAAGTACTAGTATCAATGGATTCTATGAATATATGGCAACCTGCCTTTTTGACAAGAAGAAGCCGCTTATCGTGATTGCAGAGCCTAGCAGGAAAAGTGAGGCTATTCTAAGGTTGGATATAGACGGTTTCACAAATTTATCATTTTTTGATTTTGAGAAGTGGAAATCTTCTGGCAACCCTACTTCAAGCATAGTTCGTTTTTCAGCCAAGAACGCTACCTATCATCTGGAAAAGATGAAGGATGTCAGTAATGCTGAGGACTGGGAGGTTCTGCATGTCAAAGGTGTTTCGAGTGTACCATTAATAGATATTGTGGACAATCCAGATATAATTACTGAAGGCGATGTTCTTTATTGTGCCCAAGGGCATAAATCAATGGCGGCTGCTTCTTTCATGGCCACCAAAGGCGTAAATGTTAGTGATATATTGGGAGGCCTGAGTGCAATGTTAGTTGACGCACCGGATTTGGAAATATAATGAGTGAAAAAGCATTCTCATTCTTGCCTATGCCTGAACGTTCAAGTAAACCTCGGAAAAATGGTTTGACAATGTGTCTGGATCAAGGTATGGGTTTGACATATACTGAGGACCAGTTATCCATATGTTCGGAGTACGTAGATGTTTGGAAACTGGGTTGGGCAACGGCACAGTTGCAACCTAAGGAAATAGTGAGCAAGAAAGTAGAACTTATTCGAAATCACGACATATCTGTTTGTAACGGGGGCACCCTGCTTGAATTATCTGAACATCAAGGAAAGGCCGAACAGTTATTTTCCGAGTTATTGGATTTGGGTTGTGATTCCACAGAAATTTCCAGTGGGAGTCTCGATATTGATTCGGACCGGGTTGCCGAATTGATTTCTCTGGCCAATAAAATGGGACTGAGAGTATTCTGTGAAGTTGGTAAGAAATTGCCAGAGGATGATTATGAGGGTAAAGAATACAATCGCCTTCTTGAAAAATTTATTGGAGCTGGGGCGGACAAGGTGATACTGGAAGCTCGTGAATCAGGGGTAAGTGTTGGAATAATGGATGACCAAGGAAACCCCCGGGAAGCAAAGATGAGTGACGTTCTGGAAGGAATAGATCCTAATAATGTGATTTTTGAGGCACCAAGAAAAGCTCAACAGATATTTTTCCTTCGCCAGTTTGGACCAGAGGCTAATCTGGGGAACATTCATCCGACCGATGTAATCTCAGTTGAGACCTTGAGAAGGGGTCTCAGGGGTGATACGATTAATGATTTTTACTTCGTGATTGGGGATCGCCACCTGAAGAAGCAGGGTCGCAAGTAGAGTAGAATGGAAGTTAGAATTGAACATGGTATAAGTGGAGCTGAGCTAGCAGTATCCCGAGGAGATGCCATTGTTATTGTAGATGCCATCCGGGCATCAACAACATATGTGACGGCTTTTGCAAGCGGTGCTGACAGGATTATCCCATGTTCCAGTCGCAAGCATCTAGCTGAGAAATACGAGGACTATCCCAATTCACTCAAATGTGGCGAAAGGCTGTGTAAGAAAATAGAGGGTTATGATTTAGGTTCATCTCCTGTTGAGATGGCTGGTACGGATTTGACAGGTAAAGTTCTGCTATCCAGTACAACCAATGGTTCACGCATGGTTGTTGCTTGTCGTGATTCTCCCTTGGTGGTTATGGGTGGATTCTGTAACGCAAGTTCGGTCGCAGAATTCTTGAAAGGCAGAAATATGGATACATCCATAATTTGTTCGGGGAGGCTGGGTGAAGAGGTCATCGAGGATAATCTGTGTGGTGAATTTATCAAACATCTTCTTATGTCTCCTTCGAAACCTTTCCGCTTGTCTAAAGAGGAAATCGAAGAGGCATGCTTGGTTTCTCCAAGTTATGAGATGTTGTCGAGTGCTGGCCTGGAAGGGGACTTTGAGAAATGTATGTCCTTTGATTCCCATTCCCTGGTTCCTGTTTTTGATAGCGAAGCATTCACTTTGCTTTAAAGCGGAAAATTTTTTCACTACCGCATACTGAACAGGAATCTACTTTTTCCAGAGCTTCAGCTCTACAGGCCGAACATCGGTATTTCCATTTTCTCAGCTCCTTTATTTCATTACCACTACACGAAGTGAATTCGACTCCCATATGCAGTGCCACATTCTGGATCGCGAAATCATCCGAGACTATTGTCCCTTGCATTTCATAGGCTAAGGCCAGAATCTTAAGGTCAATACTGGAAAGTACACTGAGGTCTCCGGTTTCCTTTGAATTCATTCGGATTTTATCAATGGAAGCTACCTTAGGCTCTCTGATCTTTAGCCCTATTTCTTTCATGTTTGTGAAATATTGCTTGCTTTGCCGGTTGTTCAACTCAGATTCAATCTCAGATATAGTTGCTATTTCCCCTTCAGGATGGTTCTGCGTCAGGAAGGCACAAGTATCAAGAATGTACACGGTCACTCATAATTGGCCACAATAAGAAAGAGCACCCTACTTTGGTACAATCAAAATAGTCCGAACATGGGTCTACAGGTTATGGCTCTCCAGATTAATGGTTTGGTCACACTGTTGAAACCGGTACTGACTAGCCAATCCGGAGATCTGAACATCAGGTTTCCCCAGGCCATACCTCTCTTTGAATATTTCATCACTTTTCCCATTTGCTTGTTCCAGCGCATCTGATATTGATCCAGTGTGATTCCATCCCGGATATGTTCCGCAATCACCTGTCCTGCGATTCGTCCTCCTATCATTGCTGTGGTTATTCCAGCTCCATTAGATGGGAGGACCATACCTGCTGCATCCCCTACCAACATGTAGTGTTCTTTCGTGAAATTGCTAATGTTTCCCGACATGGGTAGCACCCCACCTCCCCTGTATGTGATCTCCCCTTCAAATTGCTCAAAAAAATCATCGGCCATTACATTCAGACTTTTACCTTTGGAAAATCGTGTCTGAATTCCGATTCCAATATTTGCTCCACCGTCCTTTGGTATCATCCAAGCATAACCTCCTGGAGCAGTGGAACCAAAGTAGAGGTCTACTCTATCATCAAAATCACCATTCATAAGTACGAAATTCACAGTTATATTGAGCGATTTCTCTTTCCAGAATTTTTTACGCAAAGGATCATGCGGCCCCCCACATCCTACAATCACTCTAGCTGATATTCTTTTTCCATTTCTTAGAATTATATTATGCCCATCGATATCATTTACTCTGGTTTCGGTAAGAAACTCGGCACCCTTGGTCTTGGCCATTTCCACTAGTATCCGGTCGTGAATTGGTCTGTGCAGAATTTGTCCTTCAAAAGGATAGACTAATTTTTTCCCAGAAGGTGCAACAAGCCCCATGGTTTTTGTTTTTCTGGATATGGCCTCATCTGGTGTACGGAATAGTTCATCTATATCTGGGACATCCGGACAGAGTTCCTTCAATTGAAGATTACTAGGTACCAATTCTCCACATTGGAGGGGTGTTCCGATAACACTTCTTCGGTCTATGACTAAGACTTTTGCTCCACCGTCAGCCGCATATCTGGCGACGGTACTTCCTGCTGGTCCTCCACCTATTATGATGGCATCCCAATCATATTCCATGATTCTCAATAGCTTCGCTAAAAATAGAGTTTGGTTGGAATAATAAGTATCATAAACACCTCTGGCTGAACACAGATGTGAAAGCAGTCATTTTGACCGCAGGGGAAGGTGCACGTCTAGGTAGTTGGACCTCCAATAGACCCAAGGGCATGATTCCCTTGGGAAATAGACCGATCCTGGATCATTTAGTCAGAGGGTTAGTCAGTGCTGGAATAACTGAGATTAACATAGTCGTGGGGTACGCTCGTAATAGTGTAATGTCCTACTTTGGAGATGGTTCCTCTTTTGGAGGGAAAATAAATTATTGTTTTCAGGATAAACCAACAGGGACATTGGATGCGATGAAAATCGGGATGTCTGATATTGAGGATGAATTCATTCTAGTGCCTGGAGACAACTATGTCTCAGCCTCCTCATTCCTTTCTATGAAAGATTATGATGGTGAGGCCCTTTTATCAGGTCAGGCAGAAAGATGGTCAAAGTGGGGAGAAATCGAGATTAGAAAAGGCAATCCAACTATAACCTTCGACAATCCGGATGCATATGGTAGAATCCACTTCACAGGAATAATGAAACTCAAGAGACAGACGGCTGAGAAGATGCTTCTCTCCTCAGGTAGACATATCGGGGAGTCACTTCAGGAAATAGCTTCCCAAACTAGCTTTGAAGTTCTCAAGGCTGAATACTGGCATAACATCGTTTATCCCTGGGATCTGATTTCCGGTAATAGGATGGCCCTTCGTGACAATCTATTGTTTCGTTCAGCTAAAATAGAGAAGAATGTGGTCATTAAAGGTGAAGTTTCTATTGGAAAAGGTACGGTTATTCGTTCAGGGTCCTACATATTAGGTCCCGTTTCGATTGGGGAGGGATGCGATATAGGTCCCAATTCAGTTATTGGTTCTGCGGTTTCAATTGGGAATAATGTAATAGTCGGACCATTCTCGGAGATTGTTGATAGTGTGGTGATGTCCAATTGTGACTTGGGCAGTTACACTAGTCTTAAAGGCAGTGTTCTGGGGAGTGGTGTTTCTTTTGGTTCACACAGCATAGCAATACCCAGCACTAGGAACATAATGTACTTTGACAAGGAGTTCTCTGTAAGTGACAGAGGTGCAATGATAGGAGACGATTGCATTATAGGTAGCAGGGCCACTCTTCAGGGAGGTTCAATCCTTCTTAGTGGGGCAACTATAGGTGAAGGAGAATTTTATAATGCCGACTTTCAGGGAGATAACATCTGATGTGCGGCATTGTTGGTTATACTGGAGGTCAGCCAGCTCAGGAAATTGTATTGGAATCACTGAAAAAATTGGAGTATCGGGGATATGATTCTTCAGGCATTGCAATGCACGAGGATAAACTGGTTATCTACAAGAAGGAAGGTCCTATTGAGAACATGGAAGCTGAGTTACCCAAATCCAAATCAACTCTGGCGATCGCTCATACTAGATGGGCGACACACGGGGCTCCTTCAGACGCAAACGCCCATCCCCATTCCGATGAAGAAGTTTCAGTTGCAGTGGTTCACAATGGTACAATTGATAATTACTTGGAAATAAAGGAGTCATTGGAAGCTGAAGGTCATAATTTTAAGAGTGATTCTGATTCCGAGATTCTTCCTTTATTAATATCGAAGTACTATTCGGGCAATCTGGTTGAAGCCGTGAACAGGACACTAGATGATATCCATGGTATTTTCACGATAGCAGCCATCCACAAGGATAATCCAGATGAAATAGTCGCAGTCAGGAATGAAACCCCACTTGTAGTCGGGCTTGGCAATTCTGAGAATTTTGTTTCAAGTGATATTTACGCTATTCTGAAGTACACACAGGAGATTGTGTATCCCGAGGATTATCAAATTATCAGGGTAACCTCCGACACGGTAGAGGTCCTTGACAGGGATCTTAACTTACTTGATTATACCGTTGAGACCGTTGAAAAGTATACTGAAGTCGCAGAGAAAGGCGGGTTTGAGCATTTCATGCTTAAAGAAATATTTGAGCAGCCCAAGGCTTTACAGGATTCATTGAACGAATTATTAGTTGAGTCGCCTTTGGAAAGATTAGGCCTTGATTGGAAAATAGGTAGTATGTCGATAGTTGCATGTGGCACTTCTTACCATGCAGGTTTAGTTGGGAAATATGTCATCGAGCAATTAACTGCAATTCCCGTTTCAGTGAGTTACTCTTCGGAGTTTCGTTACGCAGCTCCGGTTCAGGGAGTGGGGGGTCTGTTATCTTCACGTCCGTTAGTTATTCTCATTTCGCAAAGCGGTGAAACGGCGGACACTTTAGCCGCAGCGCGGGCCGCAAAACAACAGGGTTGTCATACCATTGCAATTTGTAACGTGCCGGGTAGTAGGATTACTAGGGAAGTAGATGGTGTAATCATTACTAAATCTGGCCAAGAAATCGGGGTTGCGGCTACAAAAACCTTTATGACACAAATGCAAGCCCTTTACGCCCTTGCAGTCAATTTAGCTTTTAATTCGGGTTCATTGGATCACCCTCAATCAAAATTGTGGGAATCTGAAATTCGAAAAATCCCTAGTAAAGTATCTCAAGTTCTGAATAATTGCGAATCCATAAGGGCATTGGTACCTCATCTCGTAAAATCGGAATCAGTATTCTTTATTGGTAGAAATATAAATTATCCTTTAGCTCTGGAGGGTGCTCTGAAACTTAAGGAGATATCCTACATCCATGCTGAGGGTTACCCAGCAGGAGAACTGAAGCATGGTCCTCTGGCACTATTGAGCAAGGATACACCCGTTGTTGCTATAGCTGTTCAGGACCATACCTATTCTAAATTGATATCAAATATCGAGGAGATATCCGCTCGAAAGGCACCAGTGATAACGGTTGCTCAAAAAGGCGACCAACTAGTTCCTAAAATATCTGATCACTTTTTCGAGTTACCAGATATTGACCCAGTACTATCTCCATTCCCAGTTGCAGCATTCTTGCAGCTATTGTCCTATTACGTTGCCGATGAGCTTGGTACGGAGATAGACAAACCACGTAATTTAGCGAAATCTGTCACTGTTGAATAGTATTCTGAATCGAGTTAGGCTCCCAGTTCCTCCAGACTTTGCAGGGCAAAGGCCGTGTGTAATGCAGTTCCTATATGCAGAGCCTCTTCATCCATTTTGAACAAGGGATGATGTACATTGTAGATGGCATTTATCTCCTCATTGCGCATACCCAAGGCAACAAAACAGCCTTTCACTTTTTCAGTGTAGTATGCAAAATCCTCACCCCCCATAACTGGCTCCAAATCCACAGTATTTGACTCACCTAACATCTCGCTTCCGACACCCTTTGCAAAATTCCACATTTCTTCATCATTCACCGTTGGTGGGTAATCGTTTCCAGGGTAACTGACTATGGCCTTGCAGGAATGGGCCTGAGCGATGGTCTCGGCCACTGTTTTTACACGGTTTTGTAAGCTTTTCAGTCCTTCTGTTGTCAGGGATCTTAGGGTACCCATGAGTTTCACCTCCGGAGGTATGACATTGGATACTTGTCCACCATGTATCGTGCTTATGCTTACTACTCCCGAATCCAGGGGATCCAGTTCTCGTGATATGATGGTTTGGAGACTGGTTATTATCTGAGCCGATGCAACTACTGGATCCCTGGCCAGATGTGGCATTGCGGCATGACCACCTTCTCCCTCTACGGTCATTTCAAGGAAAGAAGTTGCGGCTAGGAAAGTCCCTTCTCGAGATCCGATGGTACCGGTTGGCAACAGGGGCCAGACATGTAGTCCAAAAATACGTTCGACCTTAGGTGAGTCCAGAGCGCCTTCCTCTCGCATCAGTTTTCCACCAGCGCCTCCTTCCTCGGCTGGCTGGAACAACAATTTGATGGTACCATTAACATCTTTCTCGTTCTCTTTCAGGATCTTCGCAGCTCCCAGCAGCATTGAGGTGTGACAATCATGTCCACAAGCATGCATCTTGCCATCTATCTCGCTCTTGAATGGGACGTCTGTCTCTTCATGAATAGGCAAAGCATCCATGTCAGCCCTTAGGGCAACACAGGGTCCATTTCCGTTACCAATAGTTCCCAGAACTCCAGTCTTGGCAATGGGTGATTCGTAAGGAATGCCGAGTTTGTCCAATTCCCTCCTGACAAGTTCACTGGTCTTGAACTCTTCATACATCAGTTCAGGATGCCGATGCAATTCTCTTCGTATCTCGATTATCCAATCAGAGATTTTCTTTGCTTCCTTTTTAGCTTCTTTAGCATGCATAACTAGTTAGAATTCATTCTCATTATAGAAGTATCGCCATTATCAAACCAAACAGGAAATTGATTATTATCTGTGAATTTGGTCTTTGCCTCACCTTTCAATTCCTCTGCTGGATCCCACTGTAAGAGGGCAACACCCTTCTGCATCTCTTTCGAGAGGATTACATACGAAACCTGTTTGACTCCTGCCTGGGGTGTGGATAGGGCTTTGCCTGCCTCAATTGCTTGTTCAGCATCCCCCGTTATCACTTCTGCCCCATTCTCCCAGCTGGCATTGGTCCCAGTGAGCCCGAAAGTAAGGCTACTGAGTCTATGATCGCTTACCACTAGAGAATCATCCTCGGTAAACTGAGTCCATAGGATGGCGTCAAATTCTTTGTCATTTGTTCCTTCCTGGAACCCCCCCATAACCGATGGAGGTGGATAGGCTCCAAAAGCACAGCCGAGAAACAGCAGCGTGAAACCGTAGGCAATTGCAGGTCTTCTTCCAGGTTTGAATCCCTTAATCAGATATTGGAAACCTACCCCTGCCATAAACGCCAACGGCGCCATCAGGTAGGGCGCATGTCGATAAGCTATCAGCAAATGGGACCCGGTTATCGCACCTATTGCAGCCAGACCAAGTATAGGCAGCATCCATCCGAATATGAACCATCCATATTTTTTGGAAAGAACAAAAGTGGGTGCGGCTACCAGAGTTATCCATGCTAGATTCACGGCAAGATAGGGTACTGCATCCATTCCCACAGGTATCTCCGTTCCCGGGACACCTTTCCACAGGGCCAGTAGAATCACGATTAGTGACGCAAAAAAAGCAAAAATAATCCTTTTCAGGAAACTTGAGTGATCAATATTCTCCAAGAATGTGAGCAAGACCAGTTTGTCCTTGATGACCCATAGAATAGCTATACATGCGAATGGAATCAAGGCCATAACCAGAGTTACAGGAATGCTTTCTGGTAGGAAGCCAAAGGCGCTCTGTTCAAGCATTTTGCTAAACGACCCTGCATAGACCAGCCAATAGGCAGAGATTATCACGGATATGAATCCAATTCCTACAATTCCGGGTTTTGCTATTTCTTCATTCCCGGCAGCTATCTCAACAACCAGTATTCCGACTATTGCCGCCATCATAAGCAATAGAGTAAAGTGATGGGTCATCAGCAGCCCTCCTAGGGCAAATATCAGGACAATGCTCCAGGTATTATCATACTTTCCAGATTCTAGGCATTTCAGCCAACTATAGAGGAATACAAATCCCAGAGGTTCAGCCAGACCGCCCGGCATCGGGTGGGAATTAGCAAAAACAACCGCGAAAGTGACGCTGTAGAAGGCACAACCAAACAAGGCTGGAAGAAAACCCACCAATTTCTTTCCAATCATGAAGAGAGCAGGTATTGCTAAAGCCGACATCAAGGGAATGAACCACAATAATGACTGATGATAATCCATCCCTGTCAGTAGGCCTACGCTACCCGCCAAGATCTGCATCCCCTGGAAATCAGTATAGGCTCTCCCCCATCCCATATATCCCTCTGTCAGCATCTCTCCGTTTTCTACAAGATGCCTTGTCAGGTACAGGTATTCTCCGGAGTCACTTCCCCAGATACGCCAGTTGTAATGATGATAGATCCGTACCAGGAATCCGAATGACAACAGTGAATATAGCAAATTCCTTTCAAAGAGTTTAGTCCTCAATCAGGCTCACCTACTGTAATTAGGATAACTTCGACAATTGTTGCAAAGAAAACCAGAAATATCAGATTTATGATTATTGAAGGTTCAGGGGTTCCAAGCAATGCTATCAGGATTATCAGAAAATAAAGATATTTACGAGCATCCATGCTTTTTTCAGTATAATCTATAGCAAACAGGGTCAGGATTGGCAGACTCATAAGGATTCCGCAGAAAAGGGATATTGATACCACCAGTTTCGTTGTTTCGTAAACGGATAGTTTCGCCACGACTATTTCATCTGTCAGGAGGAGTTCCATTACATTTGGAGCAACATAGAACAGCCCCACCAGCGAACCAGCTACAAAGAGAGTTGAACCTATGGAGAAACTGACCATGGTTCCTCTCCTTTCTTTTACAGTCAGACCTGGGCTCGAAAAATTGTAGAATCCTCTGATCCACAGTGGAAAGGTCAGTACCAGACTTCCTATCAGGCTCAGGTAGATCCTCAGTTTGAGAAGCTCGGTTGGACTATAGGTAGCCAGGTCATCCAGACTTAGTTCTGCAATAACCAGAAGATTCTCGATTAATTTGATGGAGAATGGCACCAGTAAGACCAGTAAGGCCATATTGCAAATGAAGGGAGGCATCAAATGGGAGCGGAGGTCCTCGAGATGGCTTGACAATGGCCTGCTGATATCTACAGTTTCAGACACTAGGTGGGGTAAGGTCGGGGGCTTAAAAGGCGCCTTGTATCAGCAATATAATGAATATTATCCAAGGCTGTGTTCGCTATCCTCCCGCACCGGGAGGGGCTGAAACAGTCGTGAAGGCCTATTCAGAAGGGTTGCTTGCGAAGGGCCACAAAGTGGAGGTGATAACCACGGACCTTTACACTGAAACGCCCTTTGTGAAGAAGAAGATGCCCTCTGAGGTTGGTGGAGTCCCCGTATCTAGGCACAGTGCGTTCAGCGTCTCTGGTGAAGCACATTATGTCTTGGCTCCAGGTATGGTAACGTCCTTCCTTTCAAAGAAGGCAGATATCATCCATACCCATTCGTACGGTTATTTCCAGAATCATGCCGCCTGGATCAAGGAAAAATTCCAATCTACTCCATGGGTGATTACACCTCATTTCCATCCTTCATGGTCAATGTGGGGTGGTGCTAAAAGGCGCACTCTACGGGACTTTTACGATTCCAGAATTGGAAAGTCAACTATGGAGTCCGCAGACCTTATCACCTGTGTTAGCAAACATGAAAGAGATATGCTGGTCTCGGAGATTGGCATTGAACATGGAAACATAAAGATAATCTATAATGGTCTTGTTTGGGAGGATTGGAAGGAAATACCAAATCCGATGACCTTCCGTCACAAGTATCCCCATATTTCTGAGAAATTCGTGCTATTTGCAGGCAGATTGGCCACAAACAAGGGTCTTCCGGACTTGATAGATGCGATGTCTCAGTTGGAATCCCCAGATACTGTCGATCTGGTTCTGATGGGTGCAGATATGGGTCTGGGCAAGGAATTGGATAAGGCTGCAGATTCCAGGAATATAGCAATGCATCGTTTGGGCCATGTGGATGATGATGTTTACCGGTCCGCTCTGTCTGCTGCCGAAATTCTGGTCTTACCTTCTGAGTATGAGGCTTTTGGAATAGTCTTGCTGGAAGCGGCGGCGGCATCAACTCCCGTTATTGGAACTCGGGTTGGAGGTATTCCTGAGGCGATGTCCGATGAAGAGAATGGATTTCTAGTGGACTATAATGATCCAGTTATGTTAGCCAATAAGATATCATCATTGATCGGAGATGAGAAACTTTGCCAGGAACTGGGGAATCACGGTAGAATATTCTCCAAACGGTTTTCATGGTCCAGTCTAGTAGATCAGCTTGAATCCGAGTATCATTCCCTGTTGTAAAATAATATGGCGCTTTATAAAATACTCTTTAAATAGGATTTATATAGGCCCTAATGTCCCAGACTGGGGGTTTTCTTCATTTTTACACCTAATTATAGAACATTAGTATATAAATGTAATTTTGGACAATATTTGGTGGTTTTATTAACTTATATAGCCATCTAATCAGGAATAAGTAAAAATCTTGGACATAGGACAAGTATTAAACAACCAGATACATTGTATGTGTGTGGCTCCAAAGCGCCTTAACTTCAGGATGAGCATTCCTTCCGATTTCCGTAAGGATTGGGGTTTGTTCAACAAAAGATGCAAGGTAGAAGGTATGACCCCGGCTGATCTTTTGCAGGATTTGATTGAGGAATATCTGGATGAATTCAGGGAGGAAATGGAAAAGGCTGCAGGCGAATTAGATGAGGTAGCCGGCCCGTTGAGGGACGCTCCTCCTAAAAAAGTGACAATCAGGAAACCAAAGAAAAAGTCTTTTCTTGCCAGAAAAGCAACTATCTCTGTTTCAAAACAAACAGAGCAAGAAGAGGAACCGGAAGAGATGCACATCAAGGACACTCCCAAGTTCAAGTTTTTGACACTAGTAAAGGATTTGGATATTGGATCAGGCATACCTCCTGAGGAATTACTGACTCTTGCAGGAGAGGAAGGAATACCTAATCCCCGTCTTCAGATGAATAAAATGATTCGTAGAGGAATTCTATATGTGCATCTGGGCCGTATACACGTTACTTAAGTATTCAGTTCTATAAGGTAGAACAATGAAAGCAGCTGGTTGGGAACTGTCAGTTAAGCAATGGGTTCTTTTGTTTATTCTGATTATTTCTATGATTCTTATCAGTGATATTACTGCATTTATTGGTGCATCATTTATAGCCTTCATACCGGCATATATGTATCTCAAGTCAATTAGAAATACAGAACAGTATGATAGGGAACCATGGGAAGCTCTTAGGATAGCATTTGCTTGGGGAGCTATATCTGGTGTTTTTCTGGCGCTATTGCTCAGTGCACTTGGTGTTCCTCTTTTACTTTTTTTATTAGCAGACCTCACCGATCCGAGTGTGCATGATATCCTGCCCGTAATCGTGGGAGCCGTTATTGTGGCTCCAATAGCTGAGGAGTTTGCTAAGCCACTGGTGATGTTCCAAAATCAGACGATTCGCAGGGAGATTGATGAATTGGAAGATGGTATTGTCTATGGGGCCGCCTGCGGTTTGGGTTTTGGTGCAACCGAGAATGTCATGTATGGTTTGACAGAAGGTCTGGCAATGGCAGGTTTTGCAGGGATGGCAATCTTGATTGTTGTCAGAACCGTATCCTCCATTCTACTACACTTGGTCACTACATCCTACACTGGTCACGGCATTGCCAGGTACATGCTAAACGGAGAGCCTTTCACAGTAGTATTAAAATATTATTTAGTCGCAGTCGTAATTCACGCAACCTGGAACCTTGCTGCTATCTATTCTTTGTTATTTGGATCAGAGACTGGAGCTTTTCTGATATTCCTCTTTTCTATTCTCTTGGCCATCTCAGGCTTACAATTGGCCAAAAAGAGAATCGCAGTTCTGGATGGGGTCGCAACTGTTCCAGTCAATGAATCCCTTCCACCAGCAGGAAGTGCATGGGATGGAGATAGTAAATGGAATCGTGAAAGTAAATGGGGAGGCGAGGATAAATGGAATCGCGAAAGCTTGTGGGATTCCAAGAAGGATGGAGGGCAACCCAGTGCTTCGCAGGCAGCTACTTTATATTCTACGGAGACCACTGGAACAGTGGGCTCGGATTGGGACTGGAAAAGTACATTGGGTACTATTGTCTTCCTGCTTTTTATTGCCTTCAATATCCTTGAAACTATTTTGTAGGGGCATTTTACTCACAACTTAACAGTGGGCCAGTAGCTTAGCTAGGTAAAGCGATCGGCTCTTAACCGATCGACCGGGGGTTCGAATCCCTCCTGGCCCGCCATCAGGTAAAATGAGTAGGATACAAGCGCGTTATTCGTCCCTGTTTTTCCAGATTTAGGATTGAATTGGCAACCAGGGAATTGACGTGATAATTTATTTTTTGTCGACTTACACTCAGTCTCTGGGATATCATGGACTGAGTTATTCCCGGATTATCCTTGACAATTTCAATGATTTCCTTTTGAGTTTCGTTAGTGATTAATAAAGTTCGAATCCTGGCCTTGTTAGTGCTCCCAAACGGGAAGAAAAGACGTTGTCTTCCACTTCTTTGGGAGGTGATTAACTGGTGGTTCTCAAGAATATAGATATGGTGTGCCAGAGTTCCATTATGGAGTCCCAGACCCTCTTTGAGTTCTGTGAAATTTGCACCGGGTTCCGAGTATATACGCCTCAGAAGCTTCCGGCGCGTGGGTTCATCAACTAGTGTATCCTTTTGCAATCTTGAGTAAAGAGGAATAAAGAATTTGAATGTCAGATATTTGAAATTCTCGGATCTTCGGAATTGATACCCCATTCCCAAGAATGACAGACCGAAAAGTCCACGAGTGAGATTCAATTTGGGAAAGCTGAAAGTCCGGGTGGTTTCTTCTGTCTCCTTTGCAGGTGTCACGACATTTATGGACTGCGTCATCTGGTATGAGGTGATTAATCCTGAGTCATCATTGATTGATACGAACATTAGATATTTACCCTCATTTTCAGGTTTATAAGTGGTCCTCACACTCCATGATTCTCCGTTTTCAAGCTGGTCAATCGAAACCTGTTCAATAATTTCATTACCTGCTCCATCATTCTCAATTCCGATATGTACGTCCAGAGAACCGCTAACATAACCATTATTGGTAATTACAGTAGTACAACTGATGCTTTGTCCTAATAGAACAGAATGCCGATTGCAGCTCTGGTCTTGGACTTCGATATCGCTCTTTTCATAACTCAGGACGTAGGTCAGGATCTTGTTTTCTCTTCCATTGCTAATATCTATATTCAATTGGCTACCGCCTTCACGGGGTATCACTGGAAGCGGATTTATCTCAATTTCAAGGGTGGTACTCTTTCCAGATTCAATGATAATCATATCAGGTCCGTTTATCGAATCGATGAAGGTTCCTGCAAAGATGTACGAAAGACTGTATTCCTCAGTGTAGAATCCCTCGTTGTTCAGGATAATATTGACTGTGTATGTCTGTGTTTTCACAAATGTCACTGAGGGGGCTATGATTCCTTCAACGGTTTCGCCGGAACTTTCCATAGTCTGAACACTAAAACGGTACTGATCCATGCTTATTGCAGATAGCACAGACCCGTATGGTCCGGGGTTCTCCGAGCTTATTAGCAAATCACCACTATTGTCAGTTATGCTGATCAGATAATAATTGCCGAACAAGTTGTTTTTCTCGAATGGGGAACTGAAGATCAGTTCATCTATATTGGAGCTTTCAACCAGTAAATTCAGTTGGTTGTAGTCGGATGCTATTGAAACCACGGAATCAGGATTCTCAAAAGTGAGATCGAAGGTACCGAGATCCTCAAGGGAGATAGATATGAAAGAGTCGAATTGGTTAACATATATATTTTCCTTCACCAATATTACCTCTGTCTTGCAGTAATAATTCCCGGGTGAATCAATACCTGCTAATTCAAAATCCAGAATTTGCAAATCTCCCGAGAGTAAATTCGGTGTACGGCTGTAGGATTCAACATAGCCATCTACGGAATAGAGATCTACAATAACCGATATGTTGCCTAGGTGTTGGTCGAAAAGACCAGTATTCTCAATATCTACGAGTATTTCGGGATTCTGCTCTGTCGTATAGAAATAGTGCTTGTCTATAGTGACTTCAAGGTCGTGTTTAATGGTTACATATCTGTGATTCATGTTCTTCAGGAGCCAGAAATTGGTTTCATCAGCAGTGGTACCGGTTGCGAGCAACCGGATGTAGACATTAGCTTCCTCGATTAATTCTAATTCTATATTGTCTGCAGTGGATTCATCTAGCGAATACATAACATTCCATTCGGTACTGTACAGTTGTTCACTATCAAAATCAGTAGTATAGGCTATGGTGAAACTTGCGAATTCGGTCTTGTCAAAATCCATCTCCATTTCAAGCATATTGCTTTCACTCCTCTTCGTGTCGAATGGACCTAGCACTATCCCCGTTTCGTAATCGTCTTCCAGATTTATTAATTCTAGTTGTTCATTCTCATCATCATATCTCCAATTAGTTCCTTCAAGGTCCAAGTAGTAATCCTGTATTATGTTATCAAGTTGTATGCCTATATTCTCATAGAATACATATTGATATTCACTATGGGATGTTGTTATTTCACCATCGGACAATAGAGTCAGGTTGAAAACATAGTTTCCTGATCGAGGTATGATGAACGAAAAACTGTTCTGGTAGGTTTGAAGAGGATCAAGAGAAAAGACGAGGTTTGCTGATTCCAGTTCTATGGTCTCTTGCAAATCTTCGCTGAAGACGTTTATCAATAAGCTGTAGGATACTTCTTCATCAGCTTCATTGGTAATCTCTAGGTCTATGCTATTCTCGATTCTAGCGTTATCATGTTGCATTGATGTTATCTCAATGCCATTTTCCGCTTGTGTAGTGGGAATGAGCGCAAAGCCGACAGTCAAAGCAACCAGGATAATAAAAAAATATGACTTTGCACCCATCATCCTCTCAAAAACATAATAGTATTAATAACTATAGGATAATTTTTTGACAATAAAGGCATAAGATTTTGATTAATATTAAAGATAAATTAATTATATAATCGATAAATAGATATATAAAAACTTTGTAAACTATTAAATAATGGACCAATTCAACATGTTGTGGACACCTCTCAGAGAATTTCGCAAGCAGTTTCGCTGATTCCTGTACTGATTTCTATTATAATTCTATTTGTTGCAGGAGCCGGTTCATGGTTTGTCGTTAAAGAGGATTTTTATCCACACGCCACCTCTGATGAGACAGTTGTTCTGGACTCTGGTTCAGATTATGGTTATCACCTAGATGGGATAGTGATCACAAACGAGGCAGGCGAATCCAGGATAGATTATTCTGCGTCAACCGTGCTCTGTGATGAGGGAGAACCAACATGTATGGTCTATGAAATGAGAGGCATCGTTTTCTATAATATGGGTTTGGTCTTCTATGCGATTTTTTCTATTTCAATCGTCTCTTCAATGTTAATCTTTCTGAGAGATTATAATCTAATTCAAAACATTAACAAGCAGTTCAAGATTGATATTACAAGATCAGATTTGTTAGCCACCTCCTTTGGGGCACACATATCCATTATCGTATTTGCATTATTCTTGCTATTGTATGCAGTTATGGCAATTCCCGGGGCAATGCATGATGATCATACCGGAGGATTCAAAGAATGTCTCTATACTAATGATATTACAGTAGTTGGTAAGAATGATGGTTGTGACGCCTATGTAGAGGGTGAAGGAGTAGAACTCAACTCCATGTGGGCAATCGGTCCAGCCTTCATAATATTCCTTGGAGGTGTTCTGTCTTCTTCGATATATCTTGCTTCTTACACTTATGGTCAGTTTGAGGAGGGTAAAGATGCCAGCGTTGCTCCAGCACCTGAATTATATTTTGATTCAGAGGCGAAGCTTCTTTTTGATGTTAACACAGGAGAGGTCGTCAAATCCTTTGCAGGAGATGAGAGATCCTTATTCTTTGATACCGAGGCCACAGTATTATTCGATGAGGATACAGGGGATATAGTCTACAGTGAATATTTTGATAAATTCATCAGTAAAAAGATGTCACCTAAAGAAAAGAGTTAGGTATGCGAAAGAGCATTACTATCTTGCTTGCCTTGATGTTTGTTTTTCCAGGCTGTTTAGATGAGGAGACAGATAGTTTAGATAATAGTGACGATTCAAAAATTAATGAGTCCGGGAACGATCCTCTTAATGAAACTGTCAATCAAACCGAGGAAGTAAGGGAACCTGAATTAATTGAAGTACCCTACGAAGAAGGGTGCGACAACATTAATCCATTACATTGTATGTTTCCTTTTCCATCCAACGCATTTCTGAGTGAAGATCCAACCACGGTGACAGGTTACAGAGTTAACTACACTAAAACTTCAGTTCCAGGTTCGGGTACATTCAGGCAAGTAGAGATACCTGGTCTGAATCGATTGGATGGTATGAGTCCCTCCACTCAGATATTAACTGCCTTTGATGAGGATCCCCTCCTTACAGGCGTCGCTAATCAATCAACCATAGAGAAATCTTTGATTGCAGCCCATGCTACTATTCTAGTAAATCTGGATACTGGTGAAAGGCTTCCACACTGGGTTGAACTGGATTTCAGGACTGATAACAAGGGTCCGACTATTCTCTATATTAGGACTATTAGGGGTCTCGATCACAATACAGCCTATGGTGTTGGCATTTCCGGTTTGACTAATTCCACGGGTGACTTAATTTCACCATCTTTGGCTTTCAAAGCGTTGATTGAAGGCGATTATACTGATGCTCCGGATGTTGAACTTAGGGCTGCAAGTTTCGATAATCTTTTCGTGAATCTGGAATCTCATGATTATGAAAGAGAAAATCTACAGGCAGCCTGGGAATTTCATACAGCATCTACCGAATCTATTGTTGGGGGAATGCTCCATATGAGGGGAGATGCACTTACTAGACTCGGTGATGATGGAATAGGATGTAATGTGACCTCTTCAGAGGATAATTATGGAAATGATAACACGACTTTCCGTAGAGTTAGAGGAACTATTACCACTCCACAATATTTATTGAATCCCGCTGAGCCACCATCATTAATGAGCAGGGATTCCAATGGAACTCCTCTTTTCACAGGTTACAGTGAGGTTCCTTTTACGTTGATAATTCCACAAGTATTGGCTGACAACAATGCCTCTGGTCCACTGGTGGTCTTTGGGCATGGTTTCATGGGAACTGGTGAAGCAACAATTAGTGGTTCTCGAGGTTGGTCCCAGACTTATGGTGTCTCACTTTTGGCCACAGACTGGTATGGGTGGAGTCAATCCGATTATGATACTGTGATTGATATGCTTGTCCAACCCGCCTATTTTGAGCATCAGACTGATCGATTACAACAAGCAATGATTAACAAGATTACAATGCTGAGGACGATGAAGGGTGTCTGTTCAGATATCCCTGAATTATATTCTGGAGAGACTAATTTAGTGGATACGGATGAAGCGTATTACATGGGTTATTCTCTGGGTGGAATTTATGGTGGGACATTCATGGCCTTATCCCCTGATATTGATAGGGGTGTATTGTGGGTCGGAGGATCAGGTTTTGCATCCATGATTGAGAGATCGACCAATTATAATCAGTTTGAGCTGATCTTCAATTCAATCCTAGGCTATCCTGACAGAAACGATCGCGCAATTCTTATCTCCATGGGGCAGCAACTCTGGGATTCTACAGACCCAGATATCTATCTGAATTTTATTGCTAATGGTTATGGGAATGTTCTTACTCCTAAAACAATTTTAGCAGTATATTCAGTCAATGATGCACAAGTACCGATGCTCAGCTCTGATCGGGCTTGCCGGGCCGCAGACATTCCGGTTCTAAGTACGTCAACCAGACTTCCCTACGGCGTCAATGTCGTGGAAGGACCGATTGAAGGTTCGGCCGCAGTTTTCTTTGACGGTAATTTTCCAGAGGTGCCTGAGGGCAATACCGGTCCGTCCCCAGAATATCATTCCTTGGCCCATAATCTGATTGCAGGAGTTCCTGAAGTCAACGCAATGGTCTTTGGTTTCATGTTAACAGGTATTGTTGAGAATACATGTGGAGAGATTTGTACATTCGAAGCTGATTGGTAAACTAAAAGAATAATATAATGGATTTATCATAAATCCAATATAATCTAATAAATTCTTTAATAGAATATTAAAAGCCACGCTTTATTGTATTTGCATGCAGAATCATTCTATGGCATCTAAAATTATTGCTTTTTTGATGATTTTACCTGCAATCTCTGGGTGTGTCGAAGATTCTGTTGAAGAATCCCTAGAACTGGACTTTTCGGTTGATTTCTTGGTGGGCGGTGAATTCCAGTCAATCCGAATTGTGAGTTCAGATCGAATGAGTGTTATGGTTCCGTACCTATTAATTAATCCTGAAACTGGCTACGTTCAAAATGGGACGGTTTTGAATTTCAATTCAGATTTTGAGAGTAAAACAGTCGTGATACTGGGACCGCCGGGTGCAGTGGAATGCATCTTCCTGATGTCTGAATTTGGACGTGAAGAGTGGCCTGTCCGTAAAACGAATGAGAGCTGGAGGGAATGGGTTGACCGTGATGGTCATTTACAGGGACTTGACGGGAATATAGGGGCTAGCTTACAATCCACCAATTCTACATATCCTTCATTGCAGAGGTCTAATGTGACCACAGGTTCAGTAGAATATGCGTTTTTAGACGTTTTAAGGCCAATTAGCGATGTTTCTACTATAGAGGAGGGGGCTTTGCATGGTACAGGGATAGTTAATGGTTTAACTGTATTTGAAATGATGGAGATAATAGCCGATCCTGATGGCGATTTCAATGATTTGTGGGGACCATTTACAGAACCTCCTTTACCATCGTATACCAATGCTCTGAATTTTTTTAGTAGTGAATTGACATCCTACGGTTATGATTCCCAAATACACAACTATCGGACTTCTAGTAGCCCTAGAGCTGAAAATGTCTGTGGTTACAAAACTGGAACATTATATCCAGACGAATGGCTAGTTTTAGGTGCTCATTTGGATGTAGCTGAACCAGGCAGTGGTCCAGGTGGTGGAACAAGTGTCGGAGCTCATGATAACAAAGCAGGCGTTGCCTTAGTTTTAGAGGCAGCTAGAGGTCTTGCGCAGTTTGATCATAGGCGTACTATTGTAGTTTGTTTTTGGAGCAATGAAGAGAATGGGTATGATGGCAGTGATAGTTGGATTGAAAATATTCCAGCAGGAGTTACAGTTACTAATTACTTGAATGCAGATGCCGTTGGGACTAATTGGCCAGGATACTACACCTTGGTGGTTGATTGCATACCTAATTATGATGATGAAACATTGGGCGATCAATGGGAAATGATAGGTCTTTTGGAATGGATAGGTACAGATAATCATGATGCTTCAGAAGCATTGAGGTTGGGCCGCGAAATATTTAACACTGAGGGTTATGCTTCTATGAAAGATGTAGATTCCTCAGATCAGAAGAGACAATCAATATCGGTACATGATAGTGATAGAGGTCGTTCTGATTATGAGAGATTTGCAGACCAATTGGGTGTTGTAAGTGTAGATTGGGGCAGCTTGACGGGCGGTTCTGATTGTTATCATGCAGATTGTGATACACTGGAAACTATGATTGATATGATGGTGATTGACAATGCTACAGGCCGTCAAAGCTTAGTTCAATCG
>DAXQ01000023.1 GCA_002506485.1 Euryarchaeota archaeon UBA136
CCCCAATCTACTAGTGGATTATCATAACAGAAAACCAAAGGCTGAATCATATGTCCTGTATTTTCAGCCGCTTTGAAAACTCCCATTTTGAAAGGCCCCAGTTCTCCAAAACTTGAGGTTGTGCCTTCTGGAAAGATCCAGAGAGGGTCCTTTACTGCATTCCATTGGTTCAATTGCTGTATCGCTCCAGTTCTGGATTTCAGATTCTCGCGTTTTACCCACAACATTCCGACTTTACTTGCAATAGGTCCAAATAGAAAATAATCCCTGACTTCAACTTTGGAAACAGCTCCTCCAGTCTTAAGGGCCTCCACGACAATAGGATCTAGATAGCTGGTGTGATTGGCAGCTAGAAATCCCGGTTGAGGTTTTCCTTTGACATATATCTTCATGTTGTACCGTTTGGCCAATTTCCTTGCTCTCAGGGTTATCAGTTTTCTATATTCTTCCTGTGAATAGAAGGGTACTTCCAGTCTCAATCTAAGGAAAAAGTAGAAGAAGTACAGTAATTCGAAAAGCCACACAACTTGCTATGGCTCTGTTCTTAAAAAGAAAACTCTTCAGATTAGCGGCGCTTCGAAATCGTCTATAGTCTCTTCAAGGTCCTCATCCACCCCTAGTTCTCCTCTGATTCTCAAAATTTCTCTTGAGAGTAACCAATAGATCAGAGCTAGTGAGCGTCGCCCCTTGTTGTTACCAGGTATAATGAGGTCCACGTTGTTAGTTAGATTGTTGGAATCACACATGGCGATTACAGGTATCTTGATGTTAATCGCTTCCCTGAAGGCCTGAGCATCAGCCGCAGGATCGGTGAGAATGATAATTTTCGGTTCTATAAAAGTCCGCATTTCAGGATTTGTCAGCCTTCCTGGCGTGAATCTTCCAGCTATACAACTGAATCCACAAGTGTCAGCAAACTTCTTTGCAGGTTTCCAACCATATTGCCTGGCCGATACAACTAAAACATCTTGTGGTTCCTGTTCTTTTAGGAAATTAGCTGCTTCAACTATCTTCTCAGATGTCAGGTTGACATTTAAGATCCTGAGCCCATCCTCTCTTACCTTGTGGACATATGGTTCCATGTCTCTGCTTTTCTGTTTAGTGCCAATGTGCACACCGCAGGTAAGGAACGTATCCTCGTCGATGAGCAGCTCTTTGGATTCGGTCTCGGTCATCTGAGTTTCTCGCTGATTCGTACTAGTTCATTAAGCTTTGCAATCCTTTCACCACCCATTATCCCGGTTTTGATAGCATGTGATTCAAAAGCCACACCCAAGTGTGCTATGGTCGAATCCGTGGTCTCTCCACTACGGTGCGAGATAATAGTTGCCATATCGGCCTTTTTGGCAAGATCAACTGCCTTGATAGTGTCTGTAAGTGTCCCTATCTGGTTTGGTTTAATCAGGATTGAATTAGTGGCCTCCATATCTATTCCCTTTTGCAATCTTTCCGTATTCGTGACATAGAGATCATCGCCTATGACCAAGGCATCAGTCTGTTCTGTCAATACTGCCCATGACTCAAAGTCCTCTTGATCGATTGGGTCCTCAACTGAGTACAGGTCGTATTCCTCTATTAGGCCTAATACGAATTCGACCTGTTTTTCAGGCGTCAGGGTTTGCTCCTTGTACCTGTATCCCCCATCATGGTAAAATTCACTTGCAGCCATATCCAATCCAGGTCTGATTTCGATTCCTATCTCGTCACTTACCTTACTCGCTGCATCAACCACTAATTCTAGGGCCTCAACATTCCCCATTGGTGCGACCCACGCACCTTCGTCACCTTTGCCTAGAGCCATATTTGGGAATTTTCCCTTTAGCATCTTACCTACTTCTTTGTGGACGGCAGAATTCGCCTCTATAGCCGTGTTTATGTCATCATCAAAGGAGGTGACCAGAAATTCTTGAATATCCGTTCCTCCAATGGCATGTGCACCGCCTCCCAATACGTTTGACATTGGTGCTGGAAGTGCATAGGTATCGGCTTTTCCAAGGTGTTCGTACAAGGCAATTCCTTTTGAGTCGGCAGCAGCCTTGGCACAAGCTAGTGAAAGTGCTATGCTGATGTTCCCTCCAACTTTACTAAAATTGTCAGTTCCATCTATTTCTCGGAGGGTCTTGTCAAAGTTTTCTTGGTCTTCAGTTGGAAGTCCTACCAATTGTGGCATTATCTTCTCTTCCGCGATTTTCATTCCTTTGGATACGCTACCATCAGGCCAGGCCACAGCTTCATGGGTTCCTGTCGATGCTCCTGCTGGGGCAGCAGCTCTACCAAATCCGTTTTTGGTCTTAATTTCAGCTTCGACAGTAGGATTGCCCCTAGAGTCTATAATTCTACGTAAAGCAATGTCTCGAATCTTCACTTTTTCTCTCGATCAACGATGTCTATAGGAATAACTCCGTCATCGTATTCCATTTGCGCGATTATAACCGGATCTATAATCTCCTTAGGAACCTTAATCTGGACTGGGGCGCCCATTGAAATCTGGAGCGCTCTAGCACCAATAACACGGGCCTTCTCAAATCTCGAATGTTCTCTCAAATTTACACCAGCTTCCCAGACAATAATCGGGGTTTCTCGCTAATGGCACAACTATAAAAAGTTTCCTAACTATTTTGATTGTAAAAAAACACAACCAGTCAAGGATATCAAATTTCAGAAACTTTTTAAATACATCCTACAGTGAGACTAGTTACCTTGTGTCTCTGATTAAGGGCATATAGGACGCAAAAAAGGTGAAACGATGGAACGAAATGTACGAAATCTGGGTGTTTTCGTAGCTACTCTAGCTATGATTGCATCGGTTTTGATAGTGCCAAGTGTTAGTGCAGATGGCCATGATCTCGAGATCTCAGGATTAGGGGACGATGGCGTAACCTCTTACGCTTCGCAATACGGTACTGCCGAATTTCTAATAACTATTAGCAGTATGGCTGGCTCAGCGCATAATAATGTGTCTATAACTGCATCCGCTGATTGGGGCAGCATAACAACCGAAGCTTCAGTTACAGATGGGAGTAACGGCTGTACTGACGAAAATGTAGAGACAGATTTTGGAGCAGGTGGAACGATTGAGGCATGTATATCTGTGAGTGTAGCAGAAGCTGGAGCTGATATTGGAGATGTTGGAGCTGTAACGGTTTCAGCAACATCAGCTGAGGATTCAATTGGAGATTCAACGGAATTTACAGTTCAAGTTTCAAATTGGAGGGCTTATTCAAATGATGGGGCGCAATCCTATGCCGAAGGTGACACCAATCAATATACTATCTCTGTGAAGAATATCAAAGTAGATGAAAATGGTGATGCCGTAGAAATTGATGACGCAATCTCTATTTCACTATCCACAGTCGGCTCAGGTTGGAATATCGATAGTGATGATGCGGCTTGGGATAAGGCAGAGCTAACAGCTACTATACAATACCTAGCAGCAGACGCTGATTACGATCTCGTGCTGGATATCCAGTTGGTTGGGGAAATTGTCCCTGCATCCTCTTACGTTGGTAATTCATTCGTAGTTTTCACCGTGCAGGATGGGACTGTCTATACCCTTGTTTCTCTTGAAGCCAGTGTCGCTGATAATTTCAGTGTTAACGTCACAGGTTCAGGTAATTATGACTCTGACAGTGGTTGTTCAGATGCTGAGGATGCAACGGGTTGGACACCTACCGTGAAGAATTTTGGAAACACTATGGACAGTTTTTCAATAACTTTCGACACTGCTGATGCAGCTGGAGCAGGTTGGACCGTTGACGGTGCTACCAGTGATAACACAGGAATGTTGAATCCTAAATTTGAGCATAATGAGGCTGATGGGACGGGAATGTTCACTATGAACGTCGGTCTACACATTCCAGCTGGCTTACCAGCAGGTACAATGCACGGTTTCACAATGACTGTGATTTCTGATACTGATTCGTCAGTTACACAGACTCAGTCATTCAGCGCGACCGTAACTCAGTGTTATGGTTTGACAATGACTGTAGATAAAGCGGCAGATAGCGCTAATCCAGGCAATTCAGCTGATTTCACGATATCTGTAACAAATGGAGGTAATGGAGATGATACAGTTTCCCTTGCAACAATGGGAGCCTCAGAATGGTCACCAACTCTGGCTGAATCGGAGTTAACAATTGCAAGCGGAGCAACGTCAACGACTTTACTCAGCATAACGGTTCCATCTGATGCTAGCGCCAACGCAGCTAGTGGCAGTGTGATGGCACACGCTTATTCCGAGGGTTGTGGAGATGACACTACAGATTGTGGCTATGCGTATGATGTCAGCGTCTCTGTGACGGCTAATCAGGTCTATGGCCTAACTGCCGGTTATTACTCGAATGAGACGGATGTGGTAAAGGACACCGTATCTGTTCAGGAGACTATGACGGTTCAGATGAAATTCACAGTTACCAACGATGGAAATGGAAATGATGAGATTGTCCTTTCATTGGCCAATGCCCCAGCATGGGTAACTCTTGGACAAACTGAAGCTTTGGCAGGCCCAGGCCAGACAATGACCTTGACGGTTGATGTCGGTCCAGCAGGTGCTGTTGGAGATTATACATTCCAGGTAACAGCTACTTCAGCAGATGGTACGACCTCTTCCACTACAGAGGATCTCACAGTAACGGTTACAGAGAAGGTTGATGATTCTGGTGGTCCAGCAACTGAAAAAGTAGAAGAAGACGATAGTCCCGGTTTTGGTATTATCACAGCTATAGCTGCTATAGGGGCGGTTCTTCTAATCAGACGCAGGTTGTAGAGGAGTAATAATGATGATAAGCAATAGACGACAGGCCCTGCCGTTATTTGTAGTGCTGCTGATGGTCGTGTCAGTCTTTGCTTTCACGCCAGCCAGTGCTGCAAGCTCCCTTATAGCTACTTTAGATGCAGATCATGGACCATATTCCTTTGCCTCGGTAAACGGTTCGGCAGAGTATACTGTAACAATCACCAATGACGGAGATGTCGATTTTGAGGATGTTGAGATATCAGCCTCTTTCATGGATGATACTTGGCTTCCTGAGAATGTGACTTTCTCATCATCTGGTAACGAAGGCACTGTAAGCATTCTTCTGGGTCCATTAGTATCGAGTGCAGTGATTCAGGTTCAGGTTTCAGCTACTGTCGGGAATGGCGCCAAGGTAGATTTTGCCCAAGTGCCTATGCAGATTAATGTAGAGGCCTATGATGAAGGCGGTGAAGGCGCTTCGGTGGGTTTAGAAGCGATGATTTGTGTAACGAATTGGATTGCCTATGAATCCAACTTTCCAAATCAGCCAACTATCAACACTTTCAATATGGGTGATTCATATGACTACCAGATTGTAGTAGAAAATATTGCGGTCACCAAGAATCCGGATAATACAACAGCACCAATGCCTATTCGTGATCATATAACTGTCCAGTATTCGGGAATCTCTGGCTGGGCTGTTACAAGTGATGACGAGGGATGGCACCCATTCTTTGGAGGTACTTTGGAGGGTATGGATGCGTCAGTTTCACACACTTGGAATGTAGCGATTGAATTGACGGGTAACGTGAAAGCAGGAGACCATATAGTTGATTTTCAGGCTACAAGTACGGACCCTGATGGCCCAATGGGTGGAATGCCCTATATCCAGCCGTATGGTATGACTGCAATACCAGTTTCAGCTGCTGAATGGTATGGTGTAAGTGTTTTGGGTGCAGGTAGCCGTAACGTGGATTTGAGTGAAGGTTCAGCTATATCTACTTGGAATGTGGCAGTTAACAATCTTGGTAATACTAAGGACACTTTCAGTATCACTTGGGATAATTCGGGCGTTCCAGCAGGCTGGACTCTAAGTAGCACACCAGACACTTCTGGTGAGATAGATTGGCAAGGCTCGTCCACTTTTGATATGTCTTTGACGGTTCCTGCAGATGCATTGGCAGGTGCTTCAGCTTCATTCTCGATGACAGCAACCTCTTCGAATTCAGATGACGAAACAGCGTCACAATCGTTTGTAGCCACGGTCGACCAGCATTATGGAGTTTCATTGAGCGCAGACAACGATTCCAAATCCAAGGCACCTGGTGGCATGGCAGATTTCATTTTTAATGTCGCCAATACTGGTAACGGAGAAGATACTTTTGGAATTATGGTAGATGGTCCTGCACTTTGGATGCCGACCGCAAGTCAATCGAATATAACGATATCTGCAGTAAGTAGCGGCCAGTTCACCGTTTCAGTTACCATTCCTGATGACAAGGATGCTGGAGCTGAAAGTGGAGACATAATCGTAACGGTTTCTTCATCTGATGGTGAAAGTACGGCCAATCACAGCGTATCAGTTTCCACATCTCAGGTATATGACATATCCATGAGCCATGTGTCCGGTTCCGATGGAACTGTGACAGTGACTCAGGAAACCCAGTTACAGCTAAGATTGAATGTAACCAATAATGGAAATGGTGTTGACGCGATAACTTTCGCGATGGAGAATCAGCCTCCTTGGGCAGTTCTCGGTTCAGACTCGATCCAGATAGGTCGAGGACAGACAATTGCAATCGTTATTACCTTGTCACCAGATACAGCAGCCCTTTCTGGACGTGACTATATCTTCCAGGTTGTTGCGACATCTGCCGATGGTTCAGAGACTACAAGTCCGGATTTGACAGCTCAGATAGAGGTAAAGGAGACTGAGAGTGAAGAGGTCGTGACTGAGGAACTGGATGAAGATGATGAAGGCGGTCTTCCCGGTTTCAGCATGTTTGTTTCACTGCTGGCCCTGACGATTGTAGTATTGTCACGCCGGAAAGATTAGTCTAAGGCTAGTCTTTATTCCGTCACTTTAAGTCATTGCCATCATCCATGGCAGATATTCTGGATGACTGGTTGACTGAGGATTTCGGAGATGGCGACGTCACAAGTCAATCGGTAGTCGATAATTCACCTTGTAGAGCAGAGGTTACAGGTGGTCCAGGTATAATCTCAGGACTGGAGATTTGTGATAAATTACTGTCCAAGGTCAATGTTAAGGGTGATACAAGCTTCACCGATGGTGATAGAATCCAATCGGATGCCTCCATCCTTTCTTTATCTGGAAAAGCACATGATATCCTCAGGGTAGAAAGGCTTCTGTTGAATATCCTTTGTCATCTGAGTGGCATTTCTACATTTACAGCTAAGATTGTGGAGTTAGCTAAGTCAGTCAATCCCAAAGTAGAGATCCTAGCCACCAGAAAAACAGTACCGGGTCTCCGCGAGTTCGAGAAGCAAGCTGTGGTTCATGGCGGTGGTCAGACCCATAGGATGAGATTGGATGATGCGATCCTAATCAAGGACAATCATTTGCAGTTATGTAAGGAAATAACCAAGGCCGTAGAGCGTTCCAGAATGAAGCATCCAGACCTTATGATAGAAGTAGAGGCCGACAACAATGAACAGGCCCTTGAAGCCGCTAAATCTGGGGCAGATAGGGTCATGCTAGATAATTTTACACCCGAGGCCATTGAGAAAGCGGCGTTGAGTTTGCGGAAAATCTCTGATATTGAGATTGAGGTATCTGGTGGAATCACTATAGATAATATCAAAGCTTATGCACCTTTTGCCGACTTTATAAGTTTAGGTAGCCTGACGATGGCAGCACCTCCCATTGATTTTTCATTACATGTCAATTGAAATTAGAATTCTCTGCTTTGATCAGGACGATCCAAAAAAATGTACAGCAAAAAGAATGGAAAGATTTGGTCTTTCCCGAAATTATAGTTCACTGAGGACGTTGCCATTGCAAGGGATTGTCCTTGACCCTTTTTCAGAGAGAGTATTATCTAACAGCGATTCAATATTGGCCGAAGTTGGCGGTATTGTTGGTGTTGATTGTTCTTGGAATATGGCCGAGG
This sequence comes from Euryarchaeota archaeon UBA136, assembly GCA_002506485.1. Lineage (GTDB taxonomy): Archaea > Thermoplasmatota > Poseidoniia > MGIII > CG-Epi1 > CG-Epi1. The sequence goes on from DAXQ01000023.1 coordinate 7,870, forward strand.
CCACGTTCTCCAAGTTGAAATTAATGGGTTTAGAACCAAGGAAATTACCAGACGTGATCCCCGCCAATCCAGTTAATTCGGGAAAGATTGGAAAATTGACAACAGCTGAAGCTATAGCAAGCGCCTTGATGTTCTGTCATCAGAAAGAGCAGGCAGTCGAGATAATGTCCATTTTCAAGTGGGGTCCGGCCTTTCTCGAAATGAATTCTTCAATCTGGAAATAATAAATGGTATAAACCAACTCATGTTGGTCTATGCCTATGTCCACTTTAACATCAGTTGAAGCAGAACCAAAGTTCACATTTGAAGGTATCAATCACCGTCTCTTCATTGAGGGCCGGGGATTTGATTTCAGGAAATTAAGTATTGATTCTTTAGGTAGCGCGGTTTTGAAATTGGATGATTTGGAGGACCGATTGTATAGCCTTCTAGATTTTGAAGAACCTAGAGTAATATATGTAGTCTCCAGAGATGGGTCTGAAGATTTGATTTTACAAGGCTGCAGAATTAAGTCGATTATTGGAAATGAATGTAGACTTTCATACTCCAAGTATCAAGCAGGCTGATGAGTGGCTTAATTTAGACTGTTTAATGTAGCTCAGTGTGGAAGTAGTTGATGTGGCTGTTATAGGTGGAGGCCCTGCTGGCGCTTCTGCGGCTAGAGAGGCTGCACAGCGCGGTCTTTCGGTCCTTTTGTTTGACCATGCCCATCCTAGACGTAAAGCCTGTGGTGGTGGCCTTCCGGTAAAGGGCATAGAGTGGATGGATGCCCCAGAAAGCTCAATAGAATGTGAGATGACCTCCATTTCGTTCACATTCAAGAGCACCAAGCTGAAGATACCGGTCAATAAAGGAAAAATGGTTCGCAGAGACGATTGGGACTTTTATCTGTATAATAGGGCTAAAGAAGCAGGAGCTGGCCATATAGTTGAGAGGGTCACTTCACTTGAATTAGAGAAAGGGTTCTGGAAAATTAATGGAAAGCATACTGCCAAGTATGTGATTGGTGCAGATGGAGTTAACGGTTTTACTCGTCGCCAGCTCATGGATCGAATTCCTAGGGAACACCTTTTTGCAGCTGGTGGCTATTATTTAGGAATAAAACCAACGGAGAATGAGGTCGAATTCATACTCGGGGCGCTTCCCGGTAAAGAAGGATACTTGTGGGTCTTTCCCAAAAATGATCATTACAATATAGGATATTGTTTCAATGCAGGTACACCGGGCATGAAGGAAGCTTTGCACAAACTGATGGAAGAGAGGTGGCCTGGCGAATTGGTGGATAGAAAGTGGAAATTGTCTGAAACTGGGAAAACCGTTGATTGCAAACAGTTTGGTTCTGCGATTCCCTCTTATAACGATTCAGAACTATTTGATGAGCCCGTATCTGGTGAAAATTGGGTCCTCTGTGGTGACGCGGCAGGACATGTTAATCCTATTCATGGTGAAGGACTTAATCATGCCGTATTGGGCGGACGTCTGGCAGCTAAGGCCGTATCGAAGGGCGACCCAACATTATTTGAAAAATACTGGCGATCACATTACAGTCGTGACATGTACCGTGCAGCAAACACTAAGCACAGGGTATATGGTTCAAAATTCATGAGAATTGGATTTGCATTAGGTAAAACGCCAGCCATGTTTGGAATGTTAGCTGGCCTTACTAGGGGAGATTATGAAGGAAAAGCCACAAGAAATTTCTGGTTCAAACTTCCTCTTGCTATTTTGCAGGCTACTTTTGGAATGAAACATAAGGAACTAAAGGGCTTAAGTTAGATATCTTCTTGGATTAGCTTTATTAAACCCGTTGGGTCGGACGATTTCCCGAGGATGACTATATCATGAAGGTACCCCGAAGAATCAAGATGTACAGTCCATACGCAAAAAAGCACACAGTTCATGAGGTTGAGGTTGTAAAGAAGAAGCGCGCCTCAGAATTGTCTCGTGGTCAAAGACTTTTTAGGAGGGTTACATCAGGTTATGGAGGTTTTCCAAGACCTAAGCCTGAAGGTCGTGAAAAACCTACTAAAAGAGTTTACGTAAGGTATCGCTGTACTGAGACCGGAAAAGCCCATCATCGGAGGAATATAAGGGCCAAGAAATTCGAATTAACGGAGTAGATATGCCAAGTTCAGATAGTAAATTCTTGAAGGTAAAAAGTCCAGATAGTGATTATACAGTAGTTATTTTTGATAAATGCTCCACGATTGTTAAGGACCCCGCCACCGGTTCCACAATCGCCATACCAACTGGCGGTAAAGCTAGGATTCTGGGAGAGATTCTGGAGGAGCTTGAGTGAGTCCTTCGGATGCTCCCGAAGAAGGCGAATACATAATTGGACGTGTTGTTGAAGTAAAAGATTTTGGCGCCAATATAGACCTCCTTGAATTCCCTGAACACCGAGCTTTCGTACACATATCAGAAGTTGCTTCAGGCTGGGTCAAATATATCCGGGATTTTATTCGTGAAGGCCAGATGGTCGTGGCTAGGGTCACTAAGGTGAAGAAAGGTAGCAACATAGTGGACGCATCTGTACGGCAAGTCTCAGGACATAGAAAACAGGAAAGAATCCGTGCTTGGAAGAACGAGCAAAAAGCATCGAAACTTCTGGAATTGGTTTCTAAGAAATCCAAGATCAAAATTACGGATCTTGAAAGTGAGATACGAGATAGTATGCGGGATACTTATGGTAGTTTGTATCTAGCTTTTGAAGCTGTAGTGATGGACACAGTTTCTTTCAAGAAGGAATGGAAGGGTAAATGGCTCTCTGATTTTATTGACGTCGCAATAGATAATGTAACTCCACCCCATGTCATGATTGGGGGTATGTTGGATCTGGTCTCATATGATGTAAAAGGTGCTGAAAAGATAAGAAAGGCCCTGATGAAACCAAAGGCAGTTAATGATGACACGACACTGAAGATAAGCTCGAATGGTTCACCTTCATATCGGATTTCTATAAAAGCTCCTAATTACAAACAAGCCGAGGATGAACTTAAAAAAGCAGTTGATCTGGTTCTGAGTACATTTAAGTCTGAAGGTGGAACCGGTTCTTTTGAGAGGTCATGATGCGGACTTTAATTTATCAATGTGGTTTATGTGAGGTGTACACGATGTCTAGACATTGCCCTCAATGTTCTAAAAACACTTCTAATCCACTACCTCCTCGCTTTTCTCCACAGGATAAATATGGAAAGTACCGTCGAATGCTGGGGGGGAAGTAATGGGCTTTACAGAAATAGTTAAAACAGAAGAAGTTCAGTTGGAGAATGCAATCCTTCTAGAGGGACTTCCAGGTGTTGGCAATGTTGGGAAACTGGCAGCTACACATCTTATTGAGGAATTAAATGCCAAAAAGTGTATAGAGATATATTCTTCATATTTTCCACCTCAGGTATTAATTGATGACGACGGAATCGTCAAGTTAGTTAACAATGAGTTGTATTACTACCATGGAAAAGGCAAGGCAAGAGATCTACTTTTCCTAGTTGGTGAATACCAGGGGATGGATTCTTCAGGTCAATATGATTTATGTACTAAACTCATCGAATTAGTAAAACAGATGGGAGTTACTACAATTTACACATTGGGCGGGTATGGCCTTGGTAAACTAGTTCCAGATCCTCGAGTTCTTGGCGCAGCAACTTCCGATGAGATTGTAAAGTTGTTCAAAGGTGCTGGAGTGGAGTTTATTGATGGTGAACCAGGGGCTGGAATTGTTGGTGCCTCAGGTCTACTTCTCGGTTTAGGTAAGCTTCAGGGCATTCATGGTGGTTGTTTGATGGGAGAAACTAGTGGTTACATGGTCGATCCCAAATCAGCTAGTGCGGTTTTGAAATCACTCCAAAAGTTGTTGAACCTAAAAATCGACCTGTCGGAACTTGAAGAACGAGCTAAGCAGGTTGATTCAATAACCAGTCAGCTTAAGGAAATGGATACAGGCGAATCAGAAGACCGATCCGATGTTAACTACATAGGGTAATCAAACTGAATTCCGACTCTGTAGATTAAATAACACCAGCCCGTCTTTAGCATCGACGCCTGCTAATTCCTGATGCTCATATCCTAAATTCTCAGAACCACCTCTCCGATTAAAGAAATAGGCATAACTGCCTGCGGCATCAACGTCAATATTATCCGAATAATCATTGGGATTTAAGTTTCCTTGACTTAGGTCTGATACAATGTTAATTAAGTTCAGGCTTCCGAAGTTCACAATGGATGTTGGAGAAGCCAGACTCTGTTTGGAAACCAGATTCTGTCCTAATAGAAGCGTTACTTCTGAATAGTCAACATTCTTGCTCTGATCATTGACAGACCAGTCGGAAACCTCATCAAAGTCAGTCATAACTTCCTCTGCTGAGCACACGGTCAGGGGTTCGGGAATATCATCCATTGTCATTATAGGGTTGTCAATAGAATTCACATTTCCAGATATATCGGTCCGATTGTAAGCCATAATCCATCCATCGATGTTTTCAGCCTGTTCATTGCTATGGGCCATCGTAAAGTTCCATTTCCCTCCATTTCTAGCGGTGTAATTCGCTTCCACGATGAATGCAGGCCTATTCTTTGCGCTTTGATCCCTCAGGTAACTGTCAAACTCTGAGATATCTTCCTTACCTTTCTGAATTCCAGTTTGTAATGTGAAATTTGAGTCTATTCCACACTCATATCCCAAACTTCCATTTCCAATTGCCGGCGCTCCATTTTCCCAGTTCTCGAATTCTCCTGTTTTTTGAGTTGAGTCAGTCTTGTATGCTGTTGTTGGAACATCGGTGTAACCTTCATTGATCTGTTTTGTTGTTCCCTTATATTCCATGCTTATAGAATATAATTTCCCACCAGGAGAACTAGCATCAGAGTATAGGCTCATCTCGAATTTTAGAGGAAGACTACTTATTTCCGACATATAAAAATGAAACGAGTATTGATACTGATACTGATATCCTAGAATCGAGTCTGATATATATGAGGTTTCTATTTCGAGCAGAGCAGTCTGTTCCCCATCTATTTTCCCACCATTTTCCACTTTCCAGTTGAATTCTATTCCACCTTCATTAACTGTTCCAGTATCTCCTTCTCTAAGTGTTTTACCGATATACGCGTTTCCATGGGGTAGCAATCCGGTACTACTATCACGCGGTACCCAGTCAGTTGCGCTTTGCCAATACCACCTCTCCCCAGTAAATGTATCTGAGTAAGAAGCATTTGATTCAATTTCGGACCTTATGATTTCTAAGGATGCAATGTCTACGAATTGGTGCTGAAAACTCACTATTTGGCCATTTCTGAGTTCAGCCGGATTCTCTCCTTCCTCAGTGATAGTACCATCAATTTTATCCAGTCTTTGTTCCAAATATTTCTTGAATACACTACGCATATTGCCGTAACCATCCATAGCTTGTGTACTAGGTGCTTTGATACCTGCCTCTAGTTCACCTGTGAATGAGATGTCGAGATCATTTATAACTACATCATTATCAATAAAACCTATAGGTAGAGGAACATCAACCGTACTCTCAAAATTTATGGTGCCTTCTATGCCGTAGACAGCCATTTCCTCATATTTTTCATAGGGAACACTTATCTCAATTTTTTGTTCATTTAATAGCAAGACTAGTACTCCAGTCAAGAGAAGAATAGTAACCGTACCAACAAGTCCTACAGTTCTAATGCTGACACCATCCTCTTTCTCGAGTAGAGGCAACCAATTATCTTCTTCTGGTTCGTTCAAGGCTTTTTCAATCTCTTCATCGCTTTTGCCGGTATCTGGTGAAGGGGATGACAGATCTAGCGTGTCGTCACCTTCTGTTTCTTCGCCATCTAAGTCCTTGACAGATTTGCCGGTTTTCCAGAGCTCTTTATCTGCGCCCACAATTCTTACGAATAGTTATTCTATTTTAGGGTAGTGCTAAGCTCAGGGTTCCACGACTAGGACTTTATTATCGCCACGAGGAAGGCTATAATTCCGAGCATTCCACCAACCATTCCACCGACGAAAGCTAGCATACTGTTCCAGAATGCAACATCACTAGTGTCCATCACGACAAGATAATAGGCTAATCCTACACCTAATACTAGAAATGAAACTCCTACGTTTCGGGTTTTACTGCTTCCATAGTAAGCAATTAGCAACCCCATTCCTAGCATTGCAAGCATAACACCAACAAGTCCCATTGAGATTACGATATCAACATCCATTATTCTTCCTCCTCTGTATTATCATTTTCATCAGTTTGGTTTAATTCTTCTTCAAGTTTTTTCAATTCTTCATCCAAATCCAAATCTTCAAGATCTTCCAAATCAAGATCCTCTAAGTCATCTACAGTATCCACTTTCATTAACACGAATAGAATAATGAACATTCCTGCAATCGCCCCTCCAAGGGCTGCTATACCGGATGTCAAAGCTTCGTTGAATTCATCTTCTTCAAATGTATCATCAGGTATTGCATCTACTCCACCAAATGTCATAAGGTAGACTAGTGCTAAAATCACTATTCCAAAAAATAATAAAGCGAATCCTATTTTTTGGGATTTCCCAGCTCCGAAATACGATGTAAACATTCCAGTAGCAAGTAATGCGACACCAATACCTACGATTAGCATAGGTACAAAGAAATTCATTACATCATAATTTGATACCATGTCCATGGTAGGCACTTAATATAGTACGTTATAAGTTTAACTCTAAGGTTACTTAGATTTTGTCGTCGATAGGCCGGTTAAGTATATATACCGTCTACTTCCTGTAATTGATGGTGAAACAATGGCTGAAGTCGTATCTAATACAGGAGTAAACAAGGATGCCGGGTATCTATACTACCTAGGCAAGGATGGTAACGTATGGCGTACCAAGATGGCACGTGGCGGAAAGAAGACCGGTGGGGGGCCTGAAATGGTGGCTACCGCAGGCGTCACTCGTGCAGATGGTTTCCTATACTACATTGACAAAGGTGGAAATGTGGCTAGGTCTCCAATGGCTCGTGGACGTAGGTAAGATCCTCTAATCTCCACGATCATTTAGCCCAGGCACTTAGCTTGGGCCTTCTTCTTTTTAGGGCAGAGGTCGCTTAGCCTGGTATAGCGCCGGCCTTGAAAGCCGGTGGGAATTTCCCTCGGGGGTTCAAATCCCTCCCTCTGCGCCATAAGTGTCAGAGGTATTTTTTCATTTTGTTAATATTTAGGAGAGCACTATATTCAGTTCTGCACTTCGATTTTTGATTTCTTCAAGTATTTCCTTTACGAAGTCATTCAGTGTAACGTCATTCCTTTGCTCTCCAGCACGACTTCTGATAGCCACCGTTTTCTTCTTTGATTCCTCTTCACCTATAATCAACATGTAAGCCGGTCGCATTTTACGATGCATACGAATCTTTTTTCCTATGGTATTATCTGAAAAGTCGATTCTGGTTCTTACACCAGCCTTTTCCAGTGTTTCTGCAACTTTACTCGCATATTTATTTTGCTTCTCGGAGATGGTGATGACCTGAGTTTGGATTGGTGAAAGCCAAGTTGGGAAATTTCCAGTCCAATGTTCAGTTAGAAAAGCTATAAATCTTTCATGGGTCGATAGAGGAGCTCGGTGTATAACAAAAAGATTGCTGTTTTCGCCTCCTGTTTCATCCACAAAAGTTAGGTCAAAGCATTCTTGTGCGGCAAAGTCAAGCTGGATTGTTGACATAGACTCCTCACGACCTAGCAAGCTGGTAAACTGGACATCCACTTTTGGCCCGTAGAATGCCGCTTCGCCCTCTCCTTCTTCATAAGGTACTTCCAAGTCATCAAGAATTTGTCTCAAGTGATTTTGGGTAATTTCCCAATTTTCAGGCAGTCCAATGTATTTATCAGTATTTTCTGAATCCCAAAGCGATAACCGAAATTTATAGTCTTCAAAACCAAAGGTTGCATAGTAGTCTCGAATCATTTTAATATTGTCTGCAAATTCTTGTGCTACCTGATCAAGCGTACAATAGATATGCGCATCGTTCATGGACAACATTCTTACGCGTAGAAGTCCGGTTAAGGTACCAGATAATTCATTACGATAGACAGTACCATACTCCGCAATTCTCAGTGGTAATTCTCGATATGACCGTTTCTTGTTACGATAAATTAAGTGGTGCATAGGACAATTCATTGCTTTAAGATAGTAAGTTCCATCATCCATTTCCATGGGAGGATACATCGAGTCGGCATAGTGTGGCAGATGGCCGCTAGTTTCGAAAAGTTCTTGTTTGGCTAGAACGGGCGTGGTAACTCTTTCGTAACCATAAGCTTTTTCCGTTTCAACAGCAAATCTCTCAATCTCGGATTTTAGAAGTTCTCCGTTAGGCAACCAGACTGGTAATCCTTTACCTATAAGTTCGTTGATCATGTAAAGGTCCATTTCCTTTCCAATTTTTTTGTGATCACGGAATGCGGCTTCTTCTATCTGTTTTTTACGCTTCTTAAGATCCTCTTTTGTTGCGTAGCATAGTCCATAGATGCGCGTCAGAGGCTCTCTCTTTGCGTCACCTCGCCAATATGCTTGGCTTGTACTGGTAAGTTTGAACCAGCGCAATTCTGAAGTGCTAGAAACATGTGGTCCGCGACAGAGGTCTACGAAATTCCCTTGTCTATAAGTTGATGAACCAACATCATGCCCAATCTTATCATCCATGATCTCGGCTTTGAATTGATTTTGCGAGAACATCTTACGGAGTTTCGTGTTCCCATGCTCTTCTCGCTCGATTTTTAGATTCTGCTTTGCCAGCTCTTTCATGCGTTTTTCTATTTTCGGAAGTTCGTCTTTACTAATCGGTTCCATGTGGAAATCGTAATAGAATCCATGTTCGATTGGTGGACCAATTGTTGGTTTTGCATCCGGAAACATTTCTGTGACTGCCTGGGCAAGCAGATGGGCGCAGGAATGGCGCAGGATGTACAGGCCAGCATCTGATGCTCCCAAGATGGGCTCGATGCTACAGTCTGTTTTGAGGACATGCGAAAAGTCTCGTTCGATTCCGTCAATGAGTACTGCTACAGCCCCATGTTTGCGTCCGAGAATGTCCGAGATAACGCCTTCAGCAGTGATTCCAATCTCATATGCGTGGACCTTATCATCGCCTGTTTTGACTTTAATCATAGGTATTGCTGTTTCACGCAGGAAGTAGCGGCATTATAATTGTGCAGGCCAACAATACAAAAAGTCTTTTCACAAGTAAATGCTTATACGCCGTCTATATTGTCAACTCAGAGATATGATTATGGCAAATGGTCCAAATCTAGGTCAAAAACGCAGTCCCCAGAAGCGTTCGAAAAATCGCCGTTCTAAAGGTAATCAAAAAATATTGATACTATCTTTAGTTGCTGTGGCTGTAGTGGTCTTCGTTATTTTTCTGATTGCCGCCGCAGGATTGGACCCGACGATTGGTGCAGTTATCTGTATGTTAACCTTAATTGTAATATTCTATCTTATGACAATAGGCCAATCTAAACCTAGGTCGCGCAAGCGCAGAGCGAAGAGCAAAACAGAGGTGCAGACATCAGAACCACAATTCTATACGGCTCTCCCTTCTTCTCTGGGCTTAACTGAGATACCTGAAGAACAACCTAGGCCACAAGTTAAGTTGCCGCCAAGGCCTATCAGAGCAGCTAGGAGAAGACGTGACTTCATTGCTTATCCTGTAGCCGTCGGAGGCGGAGATTATTCAGATTCCTATGTACAGGTCGATAAGGATACAGTATTGCGCCTTCGTTCGGAGATGACACCCGAATCGGAGTCTAAATATTTACCTGGCTTGCGCATAGATTCACTTCCGTCATCAAAAATCGCAGCAGTTATGTCTCAGGCAGTTGTTCCAAGTGTAGAACCAGTCGAAGCTCCAGTAGTAGCAGAGGCAGTTCCAGTAGTAGCAGAAACTGTAGCTGAGTCTACAGAAACACCAGTGGTTCAATCCGCTGTTGTTCAAGAGGAAGAGGAAGAGCAAATGGATTTTGATATGGAATGGGATTAATTCATTCCTTGATTTTTGACTCCCCGTTGGTCTTTTATGGTCTTATCTGACTAGCCTGCCCTTGAGCGTTCATGCCGATATAATCAAACGCCGAAAGGAGAAGCCTCTTCATTTCACATTGTTGGATCCCGGAAAGATGGGGGCCAATGAGTTAGTTGAATTAGCAACTCAGACTGCATATGCTGGAACCGATGGTTTCATGGTTGGTGGTTCAACAGACTTGAGTTTGGAAAAGGTTGATTCAGCAGTTGACGCCATAAAGGAGATAACACACTTACCTGTGATTTTGTTCCCAACTCATGCTTCGTCCGTGTCGGGAAGGGCCGATGCAATTTTCTTTATGTCCCTTTTAAACAGTGAAAGTCGTCAATTTCTGGTTGGAGAACAGATTGCCAGCGCGCGTTGGGTTCAACAGACTGGTTTAGAGCCCCTTTCTATGGCATATCTAGTTATTGCACCAGGTATGGCAGCAGGCCGTGTTGGTCAGGCCCAACCACTTCCTAGAGACGATTCTGATTTGGTTGTTTCTCATGCTCTTGCAGGACAATATTTGGGAATGAAGTATATTTATCTCGAGGCCGGGTCTGGTGCCCTAGAACCAGTACCGGATGCTATAATTAGTGCTGTGAAAAATGCTACAGAGGTGATATTGATAGTAGGTGGTGGAATACGCACACCCCAGGCCGCATCCAAAGCAGTGGCAGCTGGGGCAGATATAATTGTAACCGGTACCTTGGTTGAGACTTCTGATAGACTTAAGGAAGATATGTCCCTACTTATCAAATCAATTCATTCGTGATAATATATGAATCCTGAGCTCGACGTTGACAAAGTTACTCCGCCACCAGCCCGTTTGACTGGGCTCTTGTACCATACTCCCGATGTAATGCCGAGTCTTCTTCTTTTTTTGGCCACTACAATGCTTCTGGTTTACAGTGGCCTAAAAACTCTAGATCGTGCTGAGACACCTATTGATTTTGGTATATTTGCCATTATTACTTTTTCAATCCCAGTTATATTAGTATCATATCTGGTATCCCATATATCGTGGATTTGGGATGGGCGTTATCCAGTTAGGTATGGACTCCAGGCCGGGGCTACAGGATCATTGTTAATGCTGATAGCTATAGTCATAGGCGATTATTTTGACGAGCCAAGTAAGGGTCTGGCGTTCGGATTTGGCTGTATGGGTGGTTTATGGTATCTTACTTTACGGACGCATGGTAGTGCACCTGCTCGAATTGCGTTTCCATTATCCCTTATTTCACCTTTTATCAGCGTTTATTATTTCTGGTACGGCGAATCCATGTCTGAATTTAATTTCGGGTTACTGGCTACAATCGCCCTTGCTTTTGCAAGTCATTTTTTCCTGTTTCTGATAGATTCACCGTACAAAAAAGCAGTTGGTGTTAGCGGAACACGACACATGTCTGCATTCATAGACCATTTTTCTACAGGAAATGGCCGCCGTTTGACAGAAGCCATACGCGAAATATGTCAGACTTTTGAGACCAAGAACGGCTGGATTTCAATTCGTAAGAAGGGGGAGACTGTCGCATTCCTAGCTATTCCTGGCATTCATCCTGGTCCTCTTGGTGAATTAGGAGGGTCTAATCTTCCCGTAAAGATAGATCCCGTTCTCCCGGGTTTAGGATTTGCATTTCATGGTGCTACTACTAATGATCATAATCCTCTCAGGGATGAAGATATAACTAGAATCGGTAAAGCGATAGTCAATGCCTCCGAGAGTGCAGATTACAGTGATTATTCATCAGCCACTGTGATGGAAGGCGATACGCCTTCGGCTTATGCAATAGGGATAGGGAACGGAACAATTATATTCGTAAAACCGGGAGACAGTGACGATATTTTACCTGAGTTGGCAGCACGTCTGGAACGCCCCTCATCGAATCCTGAAGGAGTTAGGCTTATGATCGATCTCCATAACCAAGAAGGGTGGGGCCGTTCCCCTCTGGCTGCAGGAACGAAAGAAGGCGCCATGTTGGAGATATCAGCTTTCAAAGCACTGAAGTTGAGTCAATCATTGACCAAAGGAAAGCTTATGGTTGGAATCTCAAACATGCCTGGTGAAGATCTGGGTAGGGGAATTGGCCCCGGAGGTCTGCGTGTTTTGGTAATTGAAATAGCTTCTTCATCAGACAGTCAGCAAGGTCAACGCACAGCGTTAATGCTTTGGGATGCAAATGGTTTTGCTCCAGGTATGAATAAAGAATTACAGGATGGTTTGAAAGGAATGGCAGATTCAATACTTCTAGCATCTACAGATAATCACTACGTTAATGTCAAACCTGGGGGCTATAATCCTATGTCAGATTCGGATGGAATCTTACCCTCCGCTAGGCAAGCTCTTGAAGAAGCTATAGCTGATATTTCTCCTGCTGAAGCAGCTATGGGGACAGAGTACGTTGATGGGGTGGAAATCTTGGGTCCAGGTAATCAAGATACGATAAAAGCTGCAGCTAATGCAGTAGTTGAAGTAGCCAGATTTTCATGGCTACCTATCTATTCGTCAGCAACAATGCTTTGTCTCTTGCTCTCGCCTTATATCTAAGATTGTATCTGTATTGAAATCTTAACACCGTCAGGTATTTGGATTCTCATCAATTGGCGCATTGCTCTTTCGTCTGCGTCAATGTAGATTAGCCTCTTATGTAATCTGGCTTCCCAGCGATCCCAAGTTTCAGAACCTTCCCCATCAGGTGATTTCCTTACCGGAACCTTCAGTTTTTTTGTAGGGAGAGGAATTGGTCCGGTCATCCCGACACCAGTTCTATCAGAGATTGTCTTTATCTGTTCACAGACCCCGTCTACGATACTATGACTCAAGGCATGCAAGGAGATACAAGCCCTACTCGATGCCTTTTTAGGAGCCATTTATTTTCAATTAGTCCCAGTGTTCTTCTATCTTCAGACACATACCGGCCGCAACCGTTGCGCCCATGTCTCGGATAGCGAATCTTGCTAATTGTTTGAATTTTGCCTGTTCTTCAATAGCCAAAGGTTTGGTTGGTTTGATAAGAACCATTCCAGCATCTCCCTTCTTCAGGAAGTCTGGGTTCTCTTCTGTAACCGCACCAGTTCGTGGGTCCATTTTGGCCAGTAATTTATCAAAGGTACAAGCCACCTGTGCTGTGTGACAGTGGAATACGGGAGTGTATCCTGCAGTTATTACGTTAGGATGATCCAAAATCATAACTTGGGCTTTGAAAGCTCGAGCAACGGATGGAGGATCATCTAAAGGTCCACCAACATCCCCTCTTCGAATATCTGTATGAGATATGCCACGGCAATTGAATCCAATATTGTCGCCAGGCACAGCTTGAGGTACTTCGGTATGGTGCATCTCTACAGACTTAACTTCACCCTCTTTTCCACCAGAATGTGCCGATGGTTTGAAGATTAGTTTGGTCCCAGCCTTGATTGTTCCTGATTCGACACGACCTACTGGAACAGCGCCAATACCTGAAATCTTGTAAACATCCTGAATAGGAATCCTTATTTTTGCATCAGCAGCACCAGATGGTGGATTTAGTTTATCCAAAGCCTGCATCAAGGTGTCTCCTTTGAACCATGACAGCTCTCCTTTTTCCTTGATATTATCAGCCTTCCATCCGGAAGCAGGTAGGATGTTAACTTGGTCATCCTTGAATCCAACCATTCCTAACATGCTCTTTACTTCAGCAACGACTTCATTGTATCTGCCTTCATCGTATGCAGGTTTGGTGATATCCATCTTGTTGACGGAGATGATCATTTGCTCGATACCCATAACTTTTGAGAGCCACAAGTGCTCCTTTGTCTGAGCTGCTATACCATCATCTGCGGCAACCACCAGAACTGCAGCGTCAGCCTGCGATGTTCCAGTAATCATATTCTTTACGAAATCTCTGTGCCCAGGTGCATCGATAATCGTGAAATGCCTTGCATCGGTCTTGAACTCTTTATGAGCGACGTCGATAGTTACACCACGTTCTCTCTCTTCTTTCAGATTGTCCATGACATATGCCAATTCAAAACCGGATTTTCCACGTTCATCAGCTTCTTTCTTGTATTTGTCGATCAAGTGCTGTTCGATTGCTCCGCCTTCCAAAAGTACTCTACCAACTGTGGTTGACTTACCGTGGTCGACGTGACCGATGAATACTACATTCAAATGTTGTTTTGCAGCCATTGTTATTTCCCTCCATGGGATAGATGTGTCGGCATGATGGGGGGTAAATAAAGGATTCGCTTAGAGATTAGAGGATACAACCTCGAATCCTAGTTTTAAATAGATGGAATTATATGACAAAACATGCGTTTTGATATTAAAGGTAATCCTTCCTATGGAGAGGTTGATGTCGATTTGGGGCCTAATGAAACAATTCTGATTGAACCAGGTGCAATGTCTCGAATGTCTTCTAATTTGGATTCTAGTTTTCAGAGACAAGGCGGTTTTTTTTCAGCTATCTTTCGGAAGATGTTTGGTGGAGAGAATTTCTTCTTAGGAAAATATGAACATCCAGATGGTGGAAAGTTAACTTTTGCACCTTCAATACCTGGACATGTAGAGCACAGACAATTGACAAATAATAGCTTGAACATCATGGCAGGCGGTTTCTTAGCTTGTACTCCTGGAGTTAATATTAAGGCTAAATTTGGAGGTTTAAAGGCATTATTTTCAGGTGAAGGAGCTTTCTTGCTTGAAGCTTCAGGAAGTGGTGATTTATTTTTCAATTCTTTTGGTGGTGTAGTTGAAAAACAGATTAATGGTGAATTCATTGTTGATACAGGGCATGTCGTTGCATTCGATCCCTCTTTAGATTATAAGATTACAGGAATGGGGAGTTTCAAATCAACCATGTTGTCAGGTGAAGGTATGGTTATGAGGTTTTCAGGGAATGGTAAATTATATCTTCAAACACGTAATGTTTCAAGCATTGCATCTTGGCTCACTCCGAGGTTAGGATGAATGTAAAAATAGATACAGAAGGCGCATTTGGTTCTGCATTAGTTACACTAGAAGCAGGTGAAAAGTTTGTGTCGGAGGCAGGTGCTATGTATCGTGCTTCTCCGAATATGGAGATATCAGTAGAATCCCGAAAGAAAAAGAATGAAGGCATGTGGGGGGCTTTGAAATCCGGCATAAAAGCAATGTTTGCAGGAGAATCTTTCTTCTTGTCAACATATACTCCTAATGATAGCCAAGCAGGTGAAGTAGGATTGGCACCGACCCATCAGGGAGAAGTTCGCAGTGTCAAAGTTGGACCTGAGGTATGGATTTGTTCTGGTGGTAGTTATCTGGGTTCATCAGGCAGTGTTGGTCTAGATACACAATATCAGGGTCTTAGTAAGGGGATGTTCAGTAAGGAAGGTTTAGTTTTTGTCCAAGCATCAGGAGAAGGAGACTTACTGGTGAATGGCTTTGGAAGAATTAGTAGTGTTGATGTTAGTGGAGATATTACAATAGATAATGGCCACCTTATTGCATTTACAGAAGGATTAGAATATACCATAAGCAAAGCAGGTGGAGGTTGGATCTCCTCTATGATGTCTGGTGAGGGTTTAGTTATGAAATTTAGTGGAAACGGAAAGGTATTAGTTCAATCACACGATCCAAGCCGTTTAGGTGGAGTACTAGGGGCATTATTACCACCGAGGGAGGACTAATGAAGTACGACATTGTTTGTGCTCCATCGTATTCACTTATAGAGATGAATCTTAGTGAAGGCGAATCTGTAATTGTTGAACCGGGCTCTATGGCCTGGATGGATACTACAATAAAGCCTAAAACTGAAATGAAAGGGGGGGTTTTTGCAGGAATTAAAAGAAAGTTTGGAGGTGAAAGTTTCTTCCTTAATACATACACTGCCGAAGGCGGTTCAGGAACTATAGGAATTGCACCGGGGTATTCAGGAGACATAGTTGTACGTGAATTAAATGATGAAACATTGTATATGGAAAGAGGTGCTTACCTTTGTCATGTAGGGAACATAGAAACAAGCGCAACATGGGAAGGTTTTTCAGGTACTTTCGCTGAAGGGATGTTTGGTCTAAGAGTGAGTGGTACAGGTCTGCTATTCTTTGGTTCTTATGGTGATATTCAAGAGGTTGAAGTTAATGGGTCGTACACTGTAGATAATGGGTATGCTGTTGCTTGGGAGCAGAATCTAGACTATAGTATAGGACGTTCTGGAAGAAGTATTAGATCATTTCTTTTTAGTGATCAATTAATATGCCATTTTCATGGAAATGGAAAATTATGGGTACAGACCAGAAGTCCTCGAAATCTAGCAGCTTGGGTACACCCTTTTAGAAGAGTTAAATCCAAAAACGATTAACCTGCGTAATTTTCAGGTCTTGGCATCTCTGCCTTGAGCCCCTTCCTCAGTCGAATCTCTTCAGTGATCTCGTCCAGCAGATCACGTGGTAATTCTTCATATCCTGAGAATTCAGTACTCCACAGTGCCCTTCCGCCCGTCGCAGACCTTATTTCGCTTGCAAATCCAAACATTTCCTTGACCGGAGCCTTCGCTGTAATTGTGGTCATGTCGCCCTCAGTTTCCATCCCAGCAATCTCGGCTCTTCTTTGCGACATTTCACCTGTTACCGAACCCATCAGTTCTTGTGGAACAGTGATGTAAACATTTTGTTTTGGTTCTAGTAGTGCGACTCCTGCTGAAACCAAGGCACCATTGATTCCATTTCTTACGGCAGGGATTGTCTGTGCCGGACCCCGATGGATTGCATCTTCGTGAAGTTTGGCATCATTTAGTATAATTTTAACACCCATCATTTTCTCATGGGCTCTTGGTCCTCTTTTAACTACTTCTTTGAAAGCATCAATTAATAATTCCCTGGTCTCAAATAAGTTTTGAATACCCTTTGTTGCATCTATGAACACGCAACTATTTTCAATCGAAAGCACACCTCTTCCGTGTACTTTAGTCCACCCCATATCAATTAGTTGTCTGGCTACTTCTTTGGATTTCTTGATATCGCCTGATGGAATGGTTCCATCAATTATTGCAGCTCTGATATCCTCTTCTAAGGGTTCCACTGTAATGTAGAATCGGTTATGCTTGTTTGGTGATTTCCCTTCAAAGTTTCCGGGCGAGCTCATAGCCACTGTTTCACGATAAACAACGATAGGTGGTGACGTTGTAATCTTCACACCATGCTCGTTCCTTATCCTGTATTCTGTAATCTCTAAATGCAATTCACCCATTCCTGACATCAAGTGTTCTCCTGTTTCCAGATTACTGTCAATTTGAATAGATGGATCTGCTTTTGCTACAGCCCTTAGAACTTCGACTAGTTTTGGCAAGTCCTTAGTATGTTTTGCCTCTATGGCCGTAGTGACGACAGGTTCCGAATTATGTATAATTCTTTCGAATGGTGTCATCTCTTTATCAGAAGAAATTGTAGAACCTGAAATGGCATCTCTCAATCCTGAGACTGCAATAATATTTCCAGCAGTAACATTCTCGGTGTTAATTCTATCACTACCGACAAACATACCTACAGATTGAACACGATTGGCAGATGGCATGCCAGCAACGTACAGCTGGTCTCCCTTTTTCACAGTACCCGAGAAAAGTCTCCCGACAGCAATTTCACCGGCATGCGGATCAAGAACAACTTTAGTTACCATGAATGCCGTATCTCCACTTGCTTCAGCATTAATCATGGATTGCCCAATCTTTTCTTCTGATTCACCTCTCCATATATGCGGTATTCTATATTTCTGGGAAATGCTTGCCGAAGGAAGTTTTTCAACAATCATATCGAGCAAGACTTCATGCAGAGGAGCTGCATGGGCCAATTCCTTTTTTTGTTCTTTTTCCATAAAATCATAAATTTGTTTAAAATTAACATTCTTCTTTGCCATGAAAGGGATTGATGTTGCCCAATTATGGTATGCTGAACCGAAGGCTACCGTTCCAGCCTGAGCATCGACCGTCCAATCCTTTTTGAATTCATCAGGAACCATCCTTGAAATCAATTTGTTAACCTCAGTGATTATCTTTCCAAATCGTTGCATCATATCCTCAGGTGTAACTTGAAGTTCCGCGATTAATCGGTCAACCTTATTGATAAACAGAACCGGTTTGACTTTTTCCTTGAGGGCCTGTATGATCACAGTCTCAGTTTGCGGCATAATGCCCTCAACCGCACATACCACGATTATAACTCCATCTAGAGCCCGCATAGCTCTGGTTACATCACCTCCAAAATCTACATGTCCGGGCGTATCAATTAGATTAATCAGATAATCCTCACCTTTGTGGTTGTGAACCATAGAGGCATTAGCAGCATTGATGGTTATTCCTCTAGCAGATTCCTGTTCGTCAAAATCAAGCATGAGCTGTTTCCCTGCCAAGTCTTCAGACATCATTCCTGCACCAAATATCAAATTGTCAGACAATGTGGTCTTTCCATGATCAATGTGTGCAGCAGTACCTATGTTCCGTATGTTGTTTAGGTTCTTGAATAGAGCGGTTGCACGCTTTATGTTGTCTTCTTTACGGCCCATCTTTATTCACTTTAATTGTGTGCTGATTCAGCTTGGCGTTCTGTCTCTTCTTTCTTACTGATGGCATACGAGTCTGGATTAATTTCCGAAGCAAGCATGAGTTCTCTAGCGAGTGCTTTCTCAATCGAACGTTGTTTCTTGGCTGACTCCAAAGCACCAATGCAGAGATTCCGGATTGCTATGTCTACTCTTCTGGTTGGTGAGACATCAACTCCACTATACACTCTGATCCCACCATATCTTAGTGATACAACTGCAGCTCTGGGGGCGGAATTCTCCAAGGCTTGAACCAGGATTTGAGCAGGATTCTCTTTTTTCTTAGTGTGGATCATTTCAAAGGAATTCTTCAGAACGGTATAGGCCTGTGCTTTTTTCCCAGTGTATTTTTCTGAACGCATCAAGTTATTGATGAACCTTTCTATTACAGTGAGGCCTCTCTTTCCGAACTTTTTCTTGGAATGTCTACCTCCAGTGTGGGGTACTTGAAAGGCGTCCAGATTTATGTATTTTTCTAATGTTGTATCAACGATATTAACTTCAGTCAAGTTCCATTTGCCAAAGAGAGGCATAACCGGCATTTCGGGTTCAGAAACTTCAACCATTTCCTCAACTGGATTTTCTTCAACCTCTTCCATACTTACCTTATCGGTTTCTCTTTTCGACCACGAACCATCTCTCTGAGAGATACATTATTAACTTTAGCGACTCTATACCTTACACCTGAGAGATCACCATATGATCTTCCCATTCGACCTCCGACTCCTTCTATTACTACCTCGTCGTGTTCATCGATGAAACTTATAGCAAGATTGCCAGGTGCAAGTGCAGTTACTTGCCTACCATTCTTTATGAGTTGAACTCTTACACACTTTCTTATTCCTGAATTTGGCTGTTTTGCTTCTACACCAACTTTTTCAACAACTATACCTTTGGCTTGGGGTGCTCCTTGTAAGGGGTCAGCTTTTTCTTTCAGCTTCATGACTCGCTTTCTGTAATATCTGTCATTCCAGCGATGTTTTTGGCGATTGCTACGTTGCTTTGAAGCAGTATAGAGGCCTTTTGCCACGATATTTCCAGTCCCATAATCGGGATTGCAGCGCAGAAGGGGGCTGTATATATACAGTTCGGCAAGTAAAACCTTTTGTTTAGCAACCTTGCAAGGGTATCAGGCCACCGTAGCTTAGCCCGGTTGAGCGGCTGACTTGTAATCAGCAGGCCGAGGGTTCAAATCCCTCCGGTGGCTCCACCCATTTATTCTTATTTAGCCACACACTTGAGGTTTTACCCTGAGGTCAAGTCATAAGATATGTTACGAAGTACTTCGATTAAAATTGATTCTTGGAAACCCGTAAAACTCCTAGCACGGCAATCAGTTAAAGATGACATAGTGGCTTTATCCTGTGATTTGAAAGGTGATGTAGCTGCAATAATCTCGAAGTCTTCACTTAGGATTTTTACCAATCGTGAACTATTGGATAGTGTACCTTTGAAGAGAGGTAGACAAATACATGTTTCCGATAACACAGAGAGAATTTTTGTTCTGACAGCAGACGCATTGCTATGTTATGATTATTGGGGTCAGATTAAATGGACTTACAGAGGCGTAGATTCTAACAGTCAATTCTGTGTAAATGAGGATGGAACTAGAATCGCACTCTCTGAATCTAATTCTTTGAAAGTGATCAGTCGCTTTGGTGAGGTTTCTTGGGATTCAACGTTTGAAGACAAAATACGGAAATTTGTTTTTGCCCCTAATAATTTGGTGGTGATTTCAACAATCTCAGGCCTTTTTCTAATTGAAACCGACAACAAAATAGTTGAATTGAATTCCAATTTCGTTGCATCTGAGATTTCATGTTCTTCAGATTATTTGATTGTTAATTCAGAGGATACTATGATTGCATTTTCATATACGGGAACCGAATTGTGGAAGAAGGAAGGAATTGCTACCTCAAATGTTTCGTTTTCAAATGATGGTGTCAAACATGTTTTCCTTAGGGATTCCAAAATCCTTGTTTGTCAGGATCGTAACGGTGATGAGATCTGGACCTATCGTTCCAAGGATGAACTACAAGATGCTTATGTACTGGAATCTGGCAATATGGTTGGAGTTTATTCTAACACCGTATTCCATATAATTGATTATCAGGGGAAGCAGGCTTGGTCTTACCAAGCCAGAGAAAAAGTTGTGGGATTCTCTTTTTCGAATCATGGTGGTGACGTAATTGTCGTATCAGACAGTAAGATTCATTGGTTTCAGAACGAAGGGTTCCTAAGGACAAGTGTTGATGACGAATTGGATAAAGCAGAACAATTATTCCATAAAGTTTCAGTTTATGATAGTAATCTGGATCAGTTAAGGTATGATATGGAAAAGGCAAGGTCACTTCAATCAGGAAAATTTGAATTAGTAAAAGATTCCTTTCAGATTATTAATAGAGTCAATATGCGCTTGGCATCACTTCATCAGCGTCATGTGGGCTATTTAGATGCCCTTCCTTCTTTCATGAAACAATTAGGGCTTCAGGGAGCTCAGACTGACGAAATGATACCTTTGTTATACAGGTACTATTCATTGCATAGCGACCTGTCTGATACTTCATCATTAAGTGAGTTACTGGAGCGAGCTAATTTCCTTTTAACTAAATTGAATAGATATGAGCCATCTGATTCAAAAAGTGACAAGGGCAGTAAAGGACCTAGTCCAAACCATTTCTTAAAAGAGGCTAAGCATAGTATTTCTGAAGAGATCATAAACATCAAAGGATTGATAACAAGCCGAAACAAGGACGTTGAGTCACTTGAATCCAACCTGAAATATTTGGTAATTGAGTGGTTGAAGACTGGTGCGTTGGACACCGAACCACGTGATTTTGTGGGGACATACCAAAAAAGCGAACTGATCCGTGAAGAAAAACACGAATTGGTTGTAAGCAAGATCGAAAATTCAATGGCTTTTATCGATTATTCCGAGAAACACGAACACCTTGTTTTAGAATCCTTAAATTTTACATGCAAAGATAAAGTGAGCCTTAATCTTACGATAAAGAACGGTTATGAGGGGTCTGTTAATAATTTATTCTTTAGAATTAGAGTGGAGGGAAGTGGCCTTAATCTGGCTGAACCTATATCTGGAGTCATACGTCTAAATCATCTGAAAGTCAATGAGTCCTATTCACCTGTCTTTCGTTTTGAACCCATTAACCGTGCTTTCACCAAGGTGGTCATGGTCGTTCAATATTTGGATGACGCTGGTAGACGCTATACTTCCTGGGTGGGTGAAATCGACGCTGATTTCTTGGGTTGCTATGTCAAGCCCTCCGAAATAGATGAGGAGAAACATGGGGACTTGCGTTTGGAGTACAAGGATCACACCTCGCATGCAGCCGTAAACATTGAAGGTCTAACAATCAACAAGATAACAAACATATCAAAGGAGTTACCGGGGATGTACTTGTGTAGTTTCAAGGAAGAGAGTTCACGTTCCATAATTTATCATTCTGCCAAGTCCAGCTTGGATGATTCAGATTACCTATCAATGATATTCTTGAGAAGTATAGGTGGTGAGGAATCATTGCGTAGTGCCCTCGAATTGGTTTGTCATGCATCTGATATAGAAAAATCATCAGAATTAAAGGATGGGCTTATGTCTTATCTGAAGGGTAAACTCTTGGAGTCGAACGGTCGCTTAGTTTAGTATTCGCGCCATTTGTGCTTACATTTTGTGCACTGATAAATTCGAGTTGCTGGCTCATCGGCCGCTCGTGTTTGCCTAATTACCCATGTGGCTTCATGATTTTTGCATTTCTCACAGATAATCTTAACAGTTGGCAATGTTCCTTCTATGCTTTCGGTTACCACGATTTCTCGATCAACCCTTTTTCTTGTAGTTGTATTCTTTCCACCCGTGGGTTCACTGTGGCCACAAGGCAATTTAGTCACAGGATCTGGCCTTTTACATTCCATTTGGCTGGTTTTTCTATTCAATTTCATAAAGGCTTTACATTTTGGACAGATTGGTAATTTCATACTATCAACTTACGTCTTCAACAAGTTCCGTTGCTTGATTTATAGTTATTTGATTAACCCCAAAAGCAATGCAAATGGTGGTCTGGAAGCCACCGTCTAATGATATTGCTCCAGCATTCTGTGTCCAGAAAATTGTTTTGACCTGCACAATTTCTCCCACACCTAGATGTTCAAAAAATTTGGCAGTCTCAGTCACTTTCGCATCCCATTTATACAAAACTGCATTAGATGGCAAGCCATCATTATTTTCATTCAGGATAATACCCTTACCAACGAGTGTCAGACCTTCATCTTCAGCTTTATCTTTTATTTTTTCGACTACGATACTTTGAATCCGGCTTTCCACGTTTACTAGAGAACTGATAGATACAACAATCAGTCTCCCTGACCTCCCATCCGTAGAGTCATAGGTCAGGCTTGAAATCTTGAAGTGCCCGTTGAATTCTTTAGTGTATTTTTGATCAAAAGGACCGTTCCAGATTCCTGCCGCCAAATATAATGAACTTTGCTCAACTTCAGCAGTTTTATATCCGATTAATGTTGGACCGATTACCAATAGACCCAAAAGAACTACTAGAATCAGAGTGAATAATCTCTTGAACCATCGTCTCTTACCCTCTTTTTCCCATCCTCCAACGCGTAGTTCAGGTTCTTCCATACGATATATATTCAGTCTTCCGTAATAAGGACTGCTTCAACTGGACAAACCGACTCACAGGCACGGCATATGATACACTCTTCTTCGCGTATCATTATAGCTTTTTTATCAGATTCAGGATGGCTGGGAGTGTCAATCCATTCAAACACTTCAACAGGGCAGGCGTCTATACAAGCCCCATCTGCTATACAAAGGTCAAAGTCGACACCAACTATAGTTCCCCAGACGCCAAGTTTGTCGCTACCAATTCCACTATAGGAATCTTGGTCTTTGGCCCAGATTTGTATAGGCTGATTCTCCCCGTCATAGGTTGCAACTTTCTCATACTCTGTCAGGTAGTTTTCATTTATTGTCATACCAATCGATTGTCACTTACCATCCCACTTAATAATATTTCTTCCAATAAGGCCCAAATTAATTAAACGACCCCTCAAAACTTATGTTCATGGGAGAAGTCGCCCTGAAATACAGATTGATGCCTGAATCACCTGATTCAGATACGGATGCAATAGTTGACGCTATACCAGCAGTCATACCTGATGATGCCAGTTTTGGTGCACACGAGGTCAAACCATTTGCCTATGGCCTGAAAGCCGTTATGATTGTGATTATTGGTATAGATAGAGATGGATTTGCGACCGAGGTTGAAGACGGCCTGAATAGTCTGGCCAACGTCCAGACGGTTATTCTGGAAGAGCAGTCATTGATCTAGGTTTTTTATAAAACACCAAGAATATAAATCACTTCTCCGTAGGTGTTTGATTATGGCTGACCGAGCACCTCTGTCTTACACGACAACTAGGTTAACATTAGGAACGTTTCTTCGAATCATGTTTCGACCTAGGTATCTTGGTAGGGCTAAGATTCCAGTGGATGGCCCCTTGATAATTGCGGCCAATCATCTTTCCCACATTGATCCCGCGTTCATAATGACTGCAGTCAAAAGACCGATTTCCTATATGTCCAAGAAGGAACATTTTGTTGGGGCCGTTAGACGTTTGGTGTTCAAACAAGTAGGCGTGATCCCAGTTGATCGAAAGGTGGGTGGTACGGAAGCACTTGATGGAGCAATTCAGGTTCTGAAAGATGGAGGGGCCATTGGTATCTTTCCAGAGGGGACCCGTTCAAGAGATGGCACCTTGGGTCCAGGCAAGACGGGTGTAGCACGTTTGGCTGCAGCTACGGGTGCTGCGGTGGTCCCGGTTGCCATTCGCCAGACAGATGACGTGTGGCCAGTTTCCAAACGAGTACCTCGTCCTTGGAGAAAATTCTACTATAAATTTGGTGACCCCCTCTACTTTGGAGGTTCAGAGATCAATGCCGAGAGTCTACACAAATTCACGGATGAGGTAA
Source organism: Euryarchaeota archaeon UBA136 (assembly GCA_002506485.1). Lineage (GTDB taxonomy): Archaea > Thermoplasmatota > Poseidoniia > MGIII > CG-Epi1 > CG-Epi1. Next base: position 32,446 of record DAXQ01000023.1, read on the forward strand.
TGGATAGTATAGTTGCCTTGTCGAAGGAGTGCGAGGACTATTGGCAGTCCCAAAAAGTTTCAGTCAGATTACGAAACTGGACTGAGAAGACCCGCTCGGGTGTCCGTCATAGGATAGAGTCCTGGCGCAAAAATCGCAAAGTTCCCATACTCTCTCGAATTAGGAAGTAGTCATTTCCTATTCAGGTTCTCTCTGAACATTCTAGCTTGACATTACCGCCCCTAAGTTCCAACCTAATTTTGTCCCCTGAGTTGATTGCCTGGCAGGGGTCCTCTTCGAATGAGTGGGCATAGGGTATTCCTAGAAGGCTGCATGCCGGTATAGTTTGCTGATCCAAATCGGTGTTGATTATCGCTTTTGGACCATTTCCATTGTAGAATAACCCGAGTAAAACATAGGGTGCTACTGTTGAACCACTACCTTTTGGAAAGATCAGAATTTTATCTGCGATGGATTTCCCATTGATTGGGTGCCCTTCCTCTTCAATGGTTCCAGTTTCACGATTGACGAAACCTAGAAAGGTTATTGGAACATCAGTAACCAAGGCTTCACCTTCTATATCCCATTCCTCCTGTGACTTTAGTCCTTCTCCTGAGATTACTACATTACCTTCTTTACGTGTTTTTCTGGATTCTAAGCGTTGCACTTTGCCTAGACTTCTTTTAGTTCTAGTCACTTTCAATAGATTCGGTTTTGCAGCATGCTCGATACAACCTGCTAATCTCATAACAGAGGTATTAATCGAATTAAGTCCTGACTTCAAGTAGTGTTCAGCCTTCATAGAATTCGTCAGAATATGCTTAATCTTTGCATGATTGTAATGTACAACTTCAGGGCACGTTTCACGTAGAACGAGTCCACCAGCATCTTCTACAATCTTGACTAATCCCTCTTTTTCTGCCTTCGCAAAATTTTCAGACGAAGTGAACAACCACAAACGTCCTTTTGGCAATTCTTTTCCATCAACTAATTCCGCAGTTCTCTGAATCTCCTCATATGAGGCTTGAGGGCATCCTATAGTCACCAGATCAACTCTGTTCTTGGGCGCTAGTTCTGAATATCGTTTCTTAAGATCAAGAGCTGTGAATCTGATGTCAGCATGAGAATCTGCGACTTGGGGATTGTCAGTAAAACCATCAACAAACAACATTGGGCAGCCATAATTTGCAGCCGCAGCAGTCAATGCCTTTCTGCATTCCGAATTCAAATTCTTGAGTCCGAATATTATTGGAATTGGCCCATATTCCATTTTCCATTGTGGCTGTATCTGTTTCCCAATCCAGTCTCCTAAAATTGAATAATCTACAGGTTCTTCCAAATCACAGTTCACTGTCACTGTCAGGTTGGGAACACGATTTTCATCCAAAAGGAGCCCATATTCAGGCGTAAAACCACAAATTGCAGTTGCAATTGCTGATAATCCGGATTCTCTGTTTGTTCTTAGTTTTGTATATGAATTGGCAAAGCAGACGGCATTTGATTCAGCCCAGGAGGCATTTCCTTCAATGCTGGGATTATCATAAGGAGTACACGACAACGTCAATTTTATCCCCAGTTGTTCGTAGGCATCCAGGATATTTTGTTGTTTTTCGACATAGTCCTTTACAGGTATGTCCATATCCTCGATTTTTGTCCTGTCGCAACCTGCAGAATTCAGGGTCGTTTCAACTGCAGTTTCTGAACACCCCTCAGCTGTTAGGTCTTTCAAAAATCTGATTAATCCTTCACCTCCAGTCAGGGGAGATACTCCCGATACATGAGCCGAGGTTACGGGTATGAGTTTTTTTGCACCCGCAGCTTCACCCAGATCGACCAGTAACCTCATTGCCTTTTGTTTGGTGGAACTTTGGCCACCTTTCAGCATATCCTTCTGTTCGGAAGTTAGTATCATTTAATCTAGATATTCTTCCAGGTTCACCTGCATTCCCGGTTTTGTCTTACTGAAGTCATTTCGTTCTCGATCCAGAGGTATGGTACAATCAAATCCGACTTTGACGGTGCCTCTTGTCTTAGGGTCTGCACTGGGATCCAGAGACGAACCTTTGACTCCTGTTTTGATAACTAGATTCTTATCGGCTTGAAAACGTGTGGCCATTGCCCATTCCACAGCCTGTGGATTAGTAACATCGATATCATCATCTACGATCCAAACGTGTTTCATGGAGGCGTGCCCGTCAAAAGCAGCTTCAATTGCCTTCCTTCCATCATCTTCATTTTTCTTTTTGATAGATACCACACCATGTAACCACGAACCTCCACCATGTGACATGAAAACATCATGACATTCAATGACCTTGTTAACCGAATTGAATATGGTCGGTTCACGTGGCATCCCCATCAGGACTTTGTGCTCTGGACCACTAGGTAGTAGTGCGTGGAATACAGAATCATCTCTGATGAAAATACGCTTAATTCTAGCCACTGGCTGCTTGCGTATTATATCTGGTGTCTCGGTCAGGTCAACAAATGGTCCCTCGTCGTGCATGTCCCCGGTAAATTCGCATATCATTACCACTTCAGACTGAGGAATAAAATGACCTGCCAGTTCAATCACGGGAGAATCGGCCAGGGCATTTGCCACAGCCATTTCATCTTCCTCTATCCCGAAAGATGTTGCTGCGCCTAACAAAACTGGAACAGAAACGCCATTGCAGAATGCAAATTCCTTGAGACCCCGTTTCATGTAATCCATAAGATGTCTATCGAGAATTCTCATGACGAGATGTTGATTATCAATCTTCATTGCACGGTGGAAAGACAAATTCCTTCCATATTCCTTATCGTTAGCCACGGCCATTGCCGAGGAAATGTATGCTCCCCCATCTATGGGCTGATGTGTAAGTATCGGTAGTTTTTCAAGAGAGGCCTCGATTTCCTTGTACCCCTTTGCCTCTTTGACATCCGGTGTTTTGCTTTCTATTACAGCCTTTGATATCTTTCCAAGAACCTCATTTGGTGTACATTCAAGTCCCAAGGCTACAAGTTCCCGGCTTGAACAAATGTTGGTTATGCATGGAAGAATGCTCCCCTTCACATTTTCCAAGTACAGTGGCCTATCACCTGCGTCCTCCATCAGGGCTGCAACTTCATAAACTGGATCAACCTCTCTGGTCACTCGTTGTAATTTTCCTTTTTCTTCCAGTAGGTCAACGAATTCTCTGAGATTCATGGTCGCTCTCCAAATGAAGTCTGATAGGCCCTATATCCGGCTTCCGTTATCGCATCATAAATTTTCTTTTGGGATTTTTTATCCTCAGCAAGAGCTACCATATTTCCACCACCACCACCTCCAGTTAGTTTAGCACCCAATGCCTCTTCTTCATGAGCAATATCGATTAACTTTTCTAAACTTTTATGTCCGACACCTATTGAGTTCAAGAGCTTGTGATTTTCATCCATCAGTTCACCGACTAATTCTCTATCTCCTTTTTCAACAGCTATTTTTCCATTCCTAGTAACTTTTTCAATTTCATCGAAATAGCCTTCCATTAGCCTAGGTTCCTTTTTCCAAGCTTTTCTAACATTAGCCACAGTTTTTTTGGTCGAAGCTTCAATACCCGTATCTCCAATCACCAATCTGAAAATATTTCCAGGATCAAATGTTTTAGGTTTTTTTCCTTTTACAAAGTAAACAGGCATTTCGTATGCAACAACTGTGTTGTCTATTCCACTTGGAGTCCCATGAACAATTTTTTCAGCTTCAAAAACAAGCTCAGATATTTCATTTTCAGCTAGATTAACGCCCAAATGACTAGATAATGCCCTGCAAACCGCCGTGGAAGTCGCAGCACTACTCCCCATTCCAGAACCCTGTGGTAGTTTTGATGTGAGATTTATAGTTAGGTTCGGCTCATTTTCATCACTTATGGACAAGATAGATTGAGCTAGTACACTGAATTGGTTATCACTTGTACCAAGTTTGTATTTCTTCTTAATGTCCATTGCATTTATCGTAATTCCTTCTTCACCCGGTTCACTCCATGCAGTTGCCCTCATACCAGCTACAGGGATTGCGATTGCAGGCTTGCCATAG
>DAXQ01000012.1 GCA_002506485.1 Euryarchaeota archaeon UBA136
CGGTTTTGAGAGGTCCATTATCCTAGTAGTGCCGAATCCTTCTACAGTTATGGAGGCCACGGCAGCTCCATAATTCATGGCTACAATTAGGCTGTATTTGTCTAGGGCTTCCACATTTGTCAGATATCCCATTGTCGCCCCCGCAAAACTGTCCCCGGCTCCTGTTGGGTCAACAAATTTCTTGACGGCAAAAGCGGGTAGATGTGAAACCGAGTCCACAGTGTACAATGAGGCCCCATGTTCGCCTTTTTTGATAATGATGTATTGAGGTCCCTTGCTCAACAATTTCTGAGCTGCTTCATCCAGGTTTTCCGAATTTGAGTAAAGCTGTGCTTCAGCATCATTGATGAACAGGATGTCAACCTGCGAAACAACATCATCCAGAGTCTCCTTGGCAATGTCAATCCATAGATTCATCGTGTCCATAGCGATTATCTCAGAATCCATCTGTTCCAGTACTCTTCTTTGGATGTTTGGATCATTGTTGCACAATAACAATGACTTGGTTTTACGATGTTCTTTTTCTATTTCCCAGTCATAATGCTCGTTTATTTGAAAGTCGGTCTCGTGAGTGATTGCTTGTGCCATATCTCCTTTGTATTCTCCCGACCAATGGAAAGTGGGATATTCCAGTTTTCTGACGGATTTGATATCGATACCCTTGGATTCTATTTTATTGATGAAGTCGGCTGGAAAATCATAACCTATTGCCGCAACCAATGCAGTTTCAGTAAAAAGGCTGGATGCGATACTGGAATAGATTCCAGCCCCTCCCACTACACCTTTACCACTTTCGTGGGGTGTTTTTAGGTCATCCAAGGCTAAAACTCCTGCCACGATTAGTTTTGAGGCCACGTTCTTACTCAAGAGGACTGGCTTTAAATCCCAACCACTGTGCGCGAATAATGGCGACCTCTCGCAAAATAGCATTACTTTTCGCTGCCGAGAATATCAATGCGATAATCGGTTGGGTTGCCCTGTTATTTGTAGCCCGGAAAATGGGAGCGTCGGCTCTCGGTGAGTTCGGCTATGCCCTTAGTTTGGTCGGCGGCTTCACTTTTCTGGCTTTTTTTGGTTTTCGCATGGCTCATGTCAAGAGGGTTAGCGAAGGCCTTGATCTTGGAAAATGTATTGGCACGTTTCTCTCCGTAAGATTGGTTCTTATCTCCTTCATGCTTATGGTCTTCGCCTCTTGCTACTGGTTCTGGACCGTCTATCTGGATAAGCAGATATATGATATCCAAACCCCTGGTCTGCTGCTTACAATTGTTCTGTACTACATCGTATTCCTAGCCTTGGGTGTGATGACTGCCACATTCAGTGGTCTAGAGCAAAGCGCCAGAGTTGCAGTTCCAAATATCATAGGAACATCCCTTCGTTCATTTCTTTTCATAGCCACAGCATTGATGGGCTGGGGCGTAATCTGGCTTGCCCGTTCTTATCTCGTGGGTATCATAGTGATATCGCTCCTCTCCCTCTGGTATTTTCAGGACTACCCCATATCCAAGCCGGACAAGGCAACGTTCAATTCATATAAATCATATGCCATGCCAGTGGCGGCAGCTTCGATTTTCGTTATCTTCAGGCAGCATTTCGACAAAATCTTTATTGGAATATTCTGGACCGAAACTCAAGTCGGCCTTTATTTTGCCGTTCAACGTATAGCAATTTTCATCGGAATTCTGGCCTTGGCTGTAGAGGAAATGCTTCTTCCAGCTATTTCCAAACTTCATGCCTCCCGAAAGAATAAGGAACTCCACCATCTTGTTCACGATGCCGAACGATACATTGGTATGCTGATCGTGCCGGTAGTAGCTATGACTGTTGTTTGGTCCCGTGAGATTATAGAGGTTTTTATCAGCCGAGAATTCTTGCCAGCCAGCACGATCTTGCAATTACTGGCCCTAGCGGCTCTGGTTCGCGTCACAAACAGGCCGTGGTCAATTGCACTGAGAGGTTCCAACCGACCTGACTTGACATCCATAGTTAGTATCTTTACCGGTTTACTCAATATTATACTAATGATAGCCTTGGTTCCAAGGAGTATCCCTCATCTGGGCCTCAATGATTTGCCGGGAATGGGAGGTGAAGGGGCTGCCCTTTCAATCTTGATATCGGATATCTTCCTGGGCATTTCGCTCAGGATATTGTGTTACCTACACCTCAATCTGCTGCCGCGCCCAATTTTTCTCCTCCAACTTTCAGTTGCAATTTTAGTGGGTCTCTTGATGTGGCAGATACAGTCCAATATTCCAGTTGACAGATGGTATGAACTTTTCCTCTTTTCGGCATTTGGAGGTTTTCTGTTTCTTTTTGTTCTTGCCGTCCTCGGTGGTTTCACCTCCAAAGATTTCCGATTTTATTGGGATGCCCTGAATCCCAAAGAAATGACCACCTATATTGGTGAGGAACTCAAGAGGGACTGATGCTATTCACGATTGCTCTCGTTGGCCTCCTGATTCTCGCAGTCGTGTTATTGTTCGCCTATCAGAAGATTTACAATCCTGGCAAACTCTGCAGCGTATGTTATCGTGTAGTCCCTGAACTGGTCTTTGTTGAGGCGACTGATGAGGAAGATGGTGTGTCAGATTATTATGTGAAATGTCCATTCTGTGATTCAGATATTGACTGGAAGAACTAATTCCGATCCAGTGAGTCTGCAATTATCTTTAATGCGATTCCAGTCGCACAACCAGCTATAAGTCCGGTGATTACTCTTTTGGTGTTAGTGGATTCGTAGTCCGTTAGAAGTTGTACGGTTCCATCAATACCAATGGGTACCAAAGATAGCAGAATCAGAGGCAGAGTCAATTCAATCCTTCTTCCTAAAGCATAGGTAAAACCAATCATCAGGCCTGCGAAGATTCCCACATCCCTTGTACAGAAGGGCATTTGGTTCTGATTGTAGGAATAAGAACGTTCCAATTTCTGGTGACAGTTCACGTCTCCGAGATAGTAGACCACCTTTGCAACGGGATTCATTCGTTCGATGACATCCCTGTTGTCGTAGCCCCCTACAGCCCCGCTAAGATCTTCCGCATATCCTTCGGGAACCATGAATGGGCCGCTCAAAATCAGAAGTGTCCAGCCCCAAAG
>DAXQ01000052.1 GCA_002506485.1 Euryarchaeota archaeon UBA136
CGCAACTTGAAGCAAGGTTTCTCCTTGCTCGCTCCTATATTTTAGGCCTGATGGCGTAAAACAAATTTGCTGCGTCTCATCCACGACTAAACACCCTCTCTATTAACCAACTTAAGTGCGTCTTCTGCGATGTCGCCCTTCACGGGTTGAACCGCCCTCTGCAACAGGTTTTTTATAATTAAGAATCCAAGAACTGCACCCATCATCAACCCCGGTCAATACATCCGCGGCTCTAATCGCTTGAACTAGCTCTGGGTGAAGTGGATTAACTATCGCTGACGTCATTCCTGCAACTATCGACATTGGCAAAAAAGCATTGTTAATACCGTTACGTTGTGGCAAACCAAAACTCACATTTGAAGCCCCGCAGGTTGTGTTCACCTTCAGTTCAGAACGCAACTTGCGAACTAAATCAAAAACCTGATTGCCTGCCTGTGAAACCACTCCGATAGGCATAATTAATGGATCTACAACCACATCTTGAGGTTTAATGCCATAATCGGCTGCATGCTCAACAATTTTTTTTGCCACATTAAATCTCTCGTTTGGATTCTGATTAATGCCAGTTTCGTCGTTCGAGATGCCCACAACAGCAGCTTCGTATTTTTTCACCAAAGGAAGAACGCGCTCTAACACTTCCGTTTCGCCTGTGGTTGAATTAACTAAAGCACGACCTTGATAAACTGCAAGACCAGACTCAAGCGCTTCAATAATTGAAGAATCTATACATAAAGGAACATCAACAACCGACTGTACACGGCGTATAGCTTCAGCTAGTATAGCAGGTTCATCAGCAAGAGGGATTCCGGCATTGACGTCAAGCATTTGAGCACCCGCTGAGACTTGTGCAATAGCATCCGCCTCAACCCGCGAATAATCCCCAACCTTCATTTCTGCGGCAAGAATTTTTCTACTGGTTGGGTTGATGCGCTCTCCAATCATAACAAAGGGCTGTTCAAAACCGATTGTGACTTCTTGTTTTGCTGACGATAAGATCGTAGCTGTCATTTTTTAATCTACTTCGTATGTTATTAAAAATTATCTTTAGGCTGCGATGGCTTTGTGATTATTCTAGCATCATCCACGATGATTATTTTGATCTACATCAATTTTTCCATCACCAACTACAGGAATGTTGACTTCATAATTGCATAAAATAATATCCCTTCATGTATGAAAGATATGGATAAAGTAAGGTTATGGACATATTAGATGAAATATATGATGCGGTTATTGATGGGAAAACGGATATAGTCATATCAAAGATTAAAGAAGCGTTAGAGAATAATATTCAACCTGATATCATTATGAAGGAAGGATTGATATCGGGGTTGGATGAGGTTGGACGACTTTATGAGGAAGGAAAATTTTTTGTGCCGGAGATGTTGATTGCTGCTCGAACAACGCAAGCAGCTCTTAAGGATCTTAGGCCCCATCTTGTTAAACAAGGAGTGAAACCGGCAGGAAAAATTGCAATCGGCACAATCCAAGGCGATTTACACGATATAGGCAAATCGATTGTTGCGATGATGTTTGAAAGTAGTGGATTTGAGGTTGTAGACTTAGGAGTTGATGTCCAACCTGAAAAATTTATATCAGCGATTAATGATGGGGCTCAAATTATTGCACTCTCTGCACTTCTAACAACAACCATGACAAACATCAGGACAACTATTGAATCTATTGAGAAAGCCAAATTACGAGATAGAGTGATTATCATGGTGGGTGGAGCACCAGTAACCGAAGAATTTTCTATTGAAGTTGGAGCCGATGGTTTCGCTCAAGATGCTCCTTCTGCCGTCCGTAAGGCGCGTGAATTAATGGGTGCTAAAAATATATCAACATAAACTATTGAGAGAAACAATGAGTAGCCGTGAAAGAATGAGAGCCGCACTTCAACACAAAACGCCAGATCAAGTGCCTATTGACTTTGGCAGCACTGCTGTGACAGGCATTCATTGTAGTATTGTGGAGGCACTCCGTGACTATTATCATCTTGAAAAGAAACCAGTCAAAGTTCATGAACCTTACCAGATGCTGGGAATGTTAGAAGATGATTTGCTAGATGAATTATGTATTGATGTTGAAGGAATTTGGGGACGTAACACAATGTTTGGATTCCCAAATGAGAATTGGAAGGAATTTAAGACTCTTTGGGATCAAGAAATCCTGGTTTCTGAACATTTTAATACCACGGTTGACAGTAACGGAGATATCCTAATTTATCCGGAGGGAGATTTAGAAGCACAACCTAGCGGAAGAATGCCTGTCAATGGATATTTTTTTGACACGATTATCCGGCAACCGGAAATAGATGAGACCAAACTAGACCCAGAAGATAATCTGGAAGAGTTCAAACCTATTTCTGAAGAGGACTGTCAATATCTTTATTCTGAAATCAAAAGGGTAAATAATTCATCAAGATGTATTTTAGGCACTTTTGGGGGGACTGCATTTGGTGATATTGCATTAGTTCCTGGACAGTTTTTAAAAGAGCCTAAAGGGATAAGAGATGTAACTGAATGGTATATATCAACGAAATTAAGGCAGGATTACATCCATGCGGTATTTTCTAAGCAATGTGAAATTGCAATTGCAAATTTAAAGA
>DAXQ01000007.1:0-3368 GCA_002506485.1 Euryarchaeota archaeon UBA136
TAATCAATGGTTCGGCACACCTTGCTGATTTAGATTCAGAGATAATAGAGATAGCTGGTTTTGGCCGTTTTCCTGGTGAAGCTGTACGGGGACAAAAACTAGGGGCCGTGTTCGATCTTCTGGGTGAAAAGTGTTTGATCGCAAGATACGCTTTGTCAGATGTACAATCTAATCTCAAACGTGGACCTCAGATAGTCCTGCCCAAAGATATAGCCTGGATGATCTACAAGTCAGGTCTGGCAACAGGAGGCACTGTAGTTGAGGCAGGTTGTGGTTCGGCAGCCTTGACCTTGGCGCTTGCCCAAGCCGTAGCTCCAAATGGCAAGGTCATCACTTTTGAGAATAATCTCCGTCACTTCAAAATAGCTGAGAAGAACTTGGAAATGAGTCCATGGAAAGATCTGGTCGAAATCCGCAGCAGTGAGTTGGAAGACAAGACCAAGGAAATAGAGACAGATGCAATCGTATTGGACCTTCCTAATCCTAATGAGATCATTGAATGGTCAAAGAGATCCTTGAGGATTGGTGGCTTTATGTTGAGTTACGTTCCCACGGTGAATCAGGTGGAGAACCTTTTAGTTTCTCTGGAAGGGTGGAAGGAAATTGAAATTGTCGAGGTCATTCAACGAGACTGGCAATCCAAGTCAAGTGCCCTCCGGCCAAAGACTAACATGCTGGGCCATACCGGTTTCATAATCTCTGCCAGATGGAATGGTTGATTCCGGCGTAATGATTTTAGCAACCTTGTAATTGGGCTTTGGTGTCCAATATTAATGATGTGATAATAATCGGTTCAGGTCCAGCAGGCTACACTGCAGGATTATACGCAGGTCGTGCAATGCTAAACCCGCTGTTGTTTGCAGGATATGCAAGTGGCGGACAATTGATGTTGACCAGCGATGTGGAGAATTTTCCTGGCTATCCTGAAGGAATTAGTGGACCGGAGATGATGATGGAACTTAGGTCGCAGGCATCCAGATTCGGCTGCAAAATAGTAGACAAGAATGTAGATTCGGTTGACTTGTCTAAAAATCCTTTCAAAGTTACTGTAGGTACAGAAGAGCATCTGGCCAAATCTTTGATAATTACTACAGGAGCAGAAGCAATTTGGCTTGATGCCCAAAATGAGGCCGTCCACAAGGGTCGAGGAATTTCAACCTGTGCAACTTGTGATGGCGCTTTTTTCAGGGATAAAGAGGTAATAGTTGTCGGTGGTGGCGACTCAGCTATGGAGGAAGCTACTTTTCTGACCCGTTTCTGTAGCAAGGTTACTATCGTACATCGTAGAGAAGGTTTGCGTTCATCCAGGATAATGGCTGATCGAGCCCAGGGCAATCCCAAGATTGAATGGAAACTGAATCGTGTCGTTAAGGGCTGGCTTGGAGATGATGGAAATTTTGAAGGTGCTGTTTTGGTTGATACTCAGAATAATACTGAGGAAAACTTTTCCTGTGATGGGGCGTTTATTGCCATTGGTCACAAGCCAATGACCGGTTTCCTTAATGGGCAGATAGAGACAGATGAACAAGGATATATAATTTGGAAGAAGAATTCGATGACGAGCGTCTCAGGTGTTTTTGCAGCTGGTGATGTTGTTGATACACGTTATCGTCAGGCTGTCACGGCAGCAGGAATGGGTTGTATGGCTGCTATGGACGCTGAAAGATGGTTAGAGGAAAATGAACATTAATTAGAACCTAACACTTTTTAGAACCCCTATTAGTGCCTAGGTGTGCAGCGTGAGCTTTCTTTCCGCAAGTCAGAAGATGGCGTGAGTCCTATAATAGGTACAATTCTCATTCTGGGGATTATGGTCACAATTACGGGGACCATGCTGGCCTGGGGTATTCCACAGATACAGCAGAGTGAGGCTTATGCGATCTATACTTCTGCACAAAACAATTTTCTGAACTTTGATGCAGATATGGATCAGGTCATATTACAGGGGACGGGGTCATCCCGCACTTCAACGGTTTCTTTCAGCTCAGGTACGTTCGTGCTTCGTGAGAATCTGGATGAGATGAGATACTATTACACTACAGTTCCTTGGTCAGATCCCAAAATCATCGGTGTTAAGAGTGGTGCAAAAACTTTCGCCATGACCGATTCCAAAGCCGTTGTCAGCGACTACAGCGTCAGTTTGACCTATCCCAATGGAACAAGCTGGACAGGCACAACTTCCTCGCGTCTTGTGACGGGTTTTCCAGAGATTGCTTATGGCGTCAAAGCAACGTATACGAGTACAGAAAACACAACTCAAATTGGCGGTTTCTTCGTTTATGGAGTCGATTCTTTGTCTTACAAATATTCATCGGTTTCAGGAGTCTACAAAATGCGAATGTTCAATGGTGGCTTAGTCTCCAAGGAACCTGGAGGCAATTTCTTTGTGAGTTCCCAGCCTTTGATCAGGTCCATAGAGAATGCGGATTCTTACGATTCATTATCACTTTACCAGACCGATTATGACATGGCTTCATCATCTCCTAAATCGGTTATGGCAGGTAACTACAATTTTGAAGCTCGTAATCAGGGTGGAACAGATAATTCAGCCACTATCTATTCCTTACGAATGGGTTTTACAGGCGATAGTTCCCTGGCCCTCAGGAGTTATTACCTTTCTAACTGGGGGTTTGACAGTAGTACGTATTATTTTACTAGTTCAGAGTCTACTACGGCAGCTAATATGGGTTTTGAAGAGGACATAGTCTATTCTCAAGACACAGCTTTCGATTTCAGGATACTAGAGAGGACCATCCATGTCACCCTTAACACACGATGATTCAGCAGCCTCGCAGCTAATCGGCTATGTCTATACAGCACTGATCTCGGTTCTAGTATTATCTTCAATAATGCTTACTTCCAGCACAATAATTAATGGCAATGTATCCAACACTGCGCAGGAGGAGGCTGAACAGCTGGCTCTTTATTTTCAGCTAGCGATCGAGGATTTGCTGAACACCGTGCGTGAACATCCCACCGCTACTCCAGTTGTTAGATTAGAGACAGGTATAGAGGCCATAAATCATGGTATCCAGTACAAGGTGAATGGAACTGAAGGAGGCCTAAAAGTTACGACCTTGCAACCGAGAGGCGGTTCATTTGAGGTCACTTTTCCACTTTATCCTGCAACTGCAATAGAAACTAAAAACGGACTCCCTTTAAAGTCGACGACTTCTTATATAGTCGCACATTATGATAACGACCTTAAGGTCGTCAAGTTGACACCAGGAAATTGAGATGAGCGCAGCAGAAGGAACTTTAGATGCCGGATCTGGATTACTTGGTCAAGAAGAAGAACAGATTGATGAATCGAAATTGTCTTGGCTTGAACGCCGTAAACTCAAGAAGCAGAGAAAAGCCTTAGGTCC